>CAZADB010000021.1:0-7822 GCA_964483835.1 uncultured Candidatus Saccharibacteria bacterium | reverse complement strand
CTAATTTCTTCGTGTTTGTATTGATGAATGTTCGCTCATTATACTGTCTGATGCTTTCAATATAGTTGCTTTTAATTCGCGGGGTTTAGGCATGTTTGATGTTTTGAATTCTTTACTATTGCCTCCGCTGGCTGTTTCTGCTTCAATAGTTCCGTAGTTTAAGAAGGTGGCAATAATTCCACTGATGTTTATATTTATATCTTGTAGTCTTTCAAGACGGAAGCTTCCAATTTGACGCCTGAATAATGATTCTTGATTTATCACAATGATACGTTTATTGGTGACAACCCATATATCTAGATAATAAGTAGTCCACATGTGTGCAAGAGTCATCCAATTAAGCAATATCCAAAACAAATAGAAATATAAAAAATAGATGGTGTAAGACGACAAATCAATTTCGATGGTTTCGGTGTATTGGTGTCCAAATACACTTATGGCAATCCATGCAATAAGCGGCATAAGTGTTACAAAAAATACTCCAACAGCTTTTACAAAAAATATAAACCAGTGCTTGTGCACAATTTTAATTATTTGCTCATCGGATTCAAGTTGTATTTTTTCAAAAAGCATATTATAGATTATGCATTATTATAAACATACTCAGGAACAAGACGGCGCTTACACCAAGATACACAAGAAACATTAAAAATAGTTTTGATTTGTCTGTGCCATAAGAATGCCAATGATAAGCAATACTCAAGCTAAATCCAATAAAAATAATAGATACAACATACAAAGATCCTTCAGTTACGATGTTTAGTATAGAAACTATGTTTATATCATCAGTCAACATAATATTATTGTACCACCAGAATAGAATAACGCTCTATATGGTACTGATCTGTGTTGGTAGAGCATAAAAAATTGTATTTTTTTGCCAATGTATTTATTTCTTCAGATTGCTCAGGCTCGTGCTCAATCCATAGCTGACCATTTGTTTTTAGATACATTGGTGCTTGTGAGATTATTTTGGTGATGTAGTTTATTCCTCTTATCCCTCCGTATAGTGCCGATCTAGGTTCGTGTGTTTTAACTGACATTTCCACTCTGCCCAAAGAAGGATCAACATAAGGCGGGTTGGTTAATATAAAATCATATTTGGCATTTACATTTTCAAATAAATCACCAGTAATATACTCCAATAGGTTGGAGTGTTTTTTGAGGTTGGTTTCTATATTTTTTTTGATAGTTGGAATGTGTGCGTGGTCTATTTCTGCAAAATCGACTTTTGCTTTTGTAATTGTTTTTGCAACTGCAATTCCGATAGCTCCTGAACCTGCACACAGGTCTAAAATATTAGGAGTGCTATTGTCTGAATTGCTAATCCCATGTATAGCTTTTTCTGCCCAATATTCTGTTTCTGTACGGGGGATTAAAGGGTGTGAATCAAGATAAATAACGCAGTTAAGAAAGGGTACGTATCCTATAATGTATGCAAGGGGAGTGCCTGAGTGTAGCTGTGCAATGTCAGTGTGGAAAGCTTCGCTTTCCACACCCGCGTACTTTTCTATCAACAACCACGCTTCCCCTTTGTTGTATTTTCTAATCACGAGTAAGGGTTTTTATAGCTTCGGTAATTTGTTTGTCACGGTCTTTTTCGTTTAGAGATTGGCATGAGTGAATGTGCATTAATACATATTGCTCACTAACGCTTTTTAATGCACTTCGAGCTGCTTTTACTTGAGTTATAAACTTCTTGCAATCTTGCTTCCTGTCACTGTTGACACTTCGACGCAACGCACGAATTTGACCCTCGGCACGATTAAGTCTGTTTATTAGTAATTTTTGATTTTGACTATTCATAATTTGTATTCATGGTATCACAAAGGCTTGCCATTGTATACCCTATGGGGTATACTTGTGTCTATGAATTTTATACCAATGAAATATGTTGTTTTAGGGAGTTTTATAAGTATTGTTGCGGGGGTTGTATTTATACAGTTGCAACACTATGGAGCCTACGCACAAAACGTAACTCAAGAAAATACAAAAGTTATCAATATATTCACTCCTAATCCTAACACTGTTATAGAAGTACCTGTATCAGGAAAAATACAGCCTGTTAATACAGCAATTGTCTCTGCTCGTTCCTCTGGAGTAGTGAATGAGATTTTTTTGTCTGAAGGGTCTGTTGTGAGACAGGGAAGTGTTCTTTTTAAGCAAGATTCATCTGTCTATTCCGAAATGCTGATTTTGGAAAACAATAAGGGCTTGTTACAAGATACCAAAAACCAATCTAAAGTTGATTTGAATTATGCAAAATCAATTAAAGCAGATATAAATAAACACACCACGGAAAAAAGTGCCAAAAAAAGAACATTGTCTAGTGATGAAAATATAAAAAATTCTATACAGCAATTAGTGGCTGGTATGAATAAGTCAGTGACACAAATAATATTTACTCTTGATTTTATCGATAACAACAGAAATTTATTGACGTCGATTGCTGCACAAAGATATGTAGAAATAGTATCTGAAATATATGGTAAACAACCGTTGCATTTAGGTCATGGTGTTATTTATCAAACAGTATCTACAAACAATCTTTTAGACCAAATAGTTGGTTTACAAAATTCGGATGTTGCTGATGTTGATAAGATTTTTGAGTTATCTAACTTGCTTGTTGAACAGTTGCATAAAATTGAGAATATGCTAATTGATGTTGAGAGTGAATTTTTAGACGAAGACCAATTGAATATTTCTGATAATATTTATTCACAATATAAAACACATAGACGATTGATTAATACCAACCGAGTTGCATTACATAAT
The DNA here is from genome assembly GCA_964483835.1 of uncultured Candidatus Saccharibacteria bacterium. Lineage (GTDB taxonomy): Bacteria > Patescibacteriota > Minisyncoccia > Phycocordibacterales > UBA918 > OLB19. The sequence goes on along the minus strand of CAZADB010000021.1, from coordinate 5,047 downwards.
TTACAACTGTCTGTTAGTCAAAAAAATATCCAAGGAGTGAAAGTTAATATTTCCGAAACTGCAAATATAGAGTTATCCACAAAAGACAGTGCCTTTTCTAATCTACAGTTACAACATTCTAAAAATATTGCACTTCAGAGTTCTGTGGTAAATAACTCCAATATTGATGTACTAAAATCCAAAATAGAATTATCAAAAGGCGTGGCATTGTTTGCAGGAATTGTCCAAGAAGTCTTTGTTGATGTTGGGGAGTATGTGCAAGCAGGTACTCCTGTTATGAGTATAATGGGTTACGATGGGTTGGAGCTATCAGTGCGAGTACCTGCGCATATGTTGCTCATGCTGAATACAGGTCAGGAGTTGATGATAAATGACAAATTGGTGGGTAGCGTAATTAGATTTTCTCCAACTATTGTACGAGGAAGTGTTGAGGTCTTTATTGGCATAAAAGACAATATGTTTGTATCTGGAGATATAGTGTCTGGTGAAATATTGGTTAATACAAACATGCCAACAATAGCAAAAATCCCACGCACACACCTTCACTTTTCTACGACAGGTGCTTATGTGGTAACTGTTGAACAAGAAAAAATCCCAGTCACAGTTCTTTTTGATAAAAATACCATCTTGTACATTAAATCAGAAGAGAGCCTTACTCACGGACTTATGCCTGCATTCGGTAAATAAAACATACTATGGAACCTTTGAAAGAAAAAAATAGTTTGAATTTTTTAGGACAGATAAGTTATTTCTTTTCTAAAAAACGACCGTTATCAATTTTGATATTATTGATGGTGGTTGTCTTTGGACTTGTGTCATTTAACTTAACTCCAAAACAATACAATCCAGAGATTGTAAGACCTGCGTTTTCAATTTTAATTAATTATGTTGGAGCTACTCAAGAAGAAGCAATTGATAGAGTTGTTTTTGAACTTGTTGAAAAAATAGTTACCGTGCCAGGGGTAGATGAGGTGCACACATCAATATCTGATGATGTAAAAATACAAACAACAGTTATCTTTGAAGTTGGTCAAAGAGTTACAGAAGCGAGGGTCAATCTTCGTTCCCAGCTTCAGCAACATAGCTATTTGGCAAAGGGGTTTATAACACAACCAGATATTATTGAGATAAATCCAGAAACTATTCCTGTTCTTCAGGTGGTGTTTTATTCGTCATTTCATACAATAAATTACATTCGTGATTTAGTTGTCGACTTATCCAATCAGCTTACTAATGTCGAGAATGTTAGCGTAATAGATGTTATTGGAGGATACTCCCCAACTATACAGGTTATTGTAGACCCGAATGCCATATCAAAATACAACATTTCTCTGTCGGAGATAATACACACCTTACAGGAAAGTCAGTCGCGTTTTGTTAGTACTGGATTTCACGATGGTAGACGAAATATTGAATTTGTCTTTGACGGAAGAGTTGAAACTGTGTCAGAAATAGAATCTTTAGTTGTTCATTCAGGTATTCGTATTCGAGATATTGCCGTGGTTTATCAAGGAGCTCCAAGTACTCGCGGCTATGTTTTGCACGATACAGATGATATTGATGTAACACAATCAGTCGTGTTGGCAGTCTCAAAAGTAGAAGGGTCTGGTGCGCCTATTGTAACAGCTGAGGTTTTAAGAGAATTGGAATTACTCCTGCATCAAGAAAAGTTTTATGGAATTCAATATTATGTTGCTGGTGATGATGGGACAATGGCATCTAAAGAAATATTTGGACTTACACAAAACCTAGTAACATCAATTGTTATTGTGGTGCTAGTTCTGTTGTTATTTTTATCTGTTCGTGCGGCGGCGATTGTGTTTATTGCGATACCTCTAACGCTCCTTACTGTTTTTTCTTTAGGGTATTTGTTTGATCAGACTATAAACAGGATTACATTATTCGCGTTAATTTTATCACTCGGTCTATTGGTGGACTCCGCTATTGTTGTCGTGGAAAATATATATTCACATTTGCAAAAAGCCACACAAGACGGAGTTCATAAAACCAAGACGATGATTGTTTCTGAAGCAGTTAGCGAGGTTGGAGTTGGGTTGTTTTTGTCTACTGTAACATCGGTTATTGTGTTTTTGCCGATGTTGTACATTACTGGAATGATGGGTCCGTATATGAAGCCTATAGCGTTTTTTGTTCCCGCTGCATTAATTGTGTCATTTATAGTCGCTATTGTGATAACTCCATTTATTGCAACGCATTTATTGAAAACCACTCCTAGTAAGAATAAATTATCAGTATTCACTGATAATTGCATGAACTGGATCAGTGGTAGGTATCACAAAATACTCAAACATATTTTATACAAACGATCGCTACAGAAGAAGATGCTTCTAGTGGCGTTGTTCTCGTTTGTTGTTTCATTAGTATTGCCACTATCAGGATTGGTGTATTTTCAGATGCTCCCAAGAGCAGACATGGATCAATTCTATGTCTATATAGATTTACCAGTTGACACACAAACAGAATATACAAAAAATGTAACTAACAATATCTCAAAGATGATGTTAAGTGACCAGACGGTTGTTTCTACACAGCAATATATTGCAAAAGCTCCAGCGTTAGATTTTAACGGAATGTTCAAAGGAGCCCAGACACGACACGAGACATACCAATCAACTATTAGGGTTAATATAGTAGACAGTGACAATCGCAGAGAGTCGTCTACTGATGTTGTGACTAGACTACGTCAAGAAGTGTTGCAAAATTACCCAGAACATAGTCAGTTTGTTAGGTTTATAGAAGAACCTCCAGGGCCTCCCGTACGCGCAACATTGGTGGCGAAGGTTTCTGGAGAGACGTTGGATATACAAAAACAATTTTCTGCGGATTTGATGACCATGTTTACAGGTATTGATGACGTTGTTGATTTGCATATATCTACTGATGAAAATGTAGGCAGAATAGTTTACTCCATCAATCACGACAGAGTGCAGTCGCATGGCGTATCAATATCTGATGTCAATCTTGCTCTGCAAATGTTTTCAGGCTCATATATTGCCACTGAATTTGTCGCAAGTGAGTCAGTGGAATTCACGCCAATTCTTCTTTCTTTCCCGCACGATGAGACAGATTCACCGTCAGATATTGAACATATATATGTTCAGTCAAAAAATGGTTACCCAATACCAATAACAGCAGTGTTAGACGTATCGTATCAATCGCGTCCATCTACACTGTATTTTGAACAGTCAACACCAATTACATATGTAACAGGAGAGGTGGAGGCAAGACCGATTATTTATGTTGTAATTGAGGCTATGTCATACATCATCTCAGGAAATCTTGCGGGGTACACTGTCGAGTCTTGGAATTTATTTTCTATCAATCTTCGCACAGACAATGAGGAGCTGGTGATATTGTCGTGGGGAGGTGAGTGGGAGATGACTCTGGAAAACTTTAGAGATTTAGGTATTGCTATGGGGGCAGCATTTCTTTTTGTGTATATAGTTTTGGTTGCACAATATAATTCATTTATACGACCAGTTTATATATTGTTTGTAACAGTACCGCTTGGTTTGGTGGGTATATTGTGGGGGTTCTTCTTTCTTGATACAGCCTTTGACATTTTCCTGACTGCAACTGCATTGATAGGGTTTATAGCGTTAATTGGTCTGGTTGTCAATAATGCTATTATATTTCTTGAGTATGTAGAGCAATCACGCGCCAGAGGCTTGTCGCTAGAAGAATCTTTATTGGCGGCAGGAGGTGCAAGGTTAAGACCTATTCTACTTACGTCTCTTACTACAATTTTAGGAAGTTTGACTATAGTGAGTGATCCAGTATGGTCGGGTCTGGCATGGGCGATTGTGTTTGGATTGTCATTGTCGGCTGTACTTACATTAGTCATATTTCCTACACTACTTGTCTTTTTCAATAGAAAGAAGGGGAGCTTGGAAGATTATAAAATTAAATAAACGATATGAATATAGATAAAAAAATTAAGAATACAAAAACATCAGAAGGCGTATGTCTATCAGATATGCCCGCATTAAGACAGTCATTTGCAATTGCTTCAATTTTGATTATTATTGGGATAACATTAGCCTTGCTGGTGCATGTTTATTTCATCGCTTTAGCAGCAATGGTTGCTGGAGGACTGATGTTTTCGAGCATTGCCGGATTTTGCCCCATGGCTATCATCCTACAAAAAATGCCCTGGAATAAATAGGTTAGTCAGACTAACCTAATGGGTCTGTTGCCGAATAGGACTTTTGGTAAAATAAAAAAATTCTTTGAAATACTTGTCAAAATTAATTTCAAAATAGCCTTGCTATTACTCATTAATTTTTTACTTCGTATTTCTTTGAATTTTCTAATTTTCCTCAAAACCCTATTCGGCAACAGACCCCTAATCCCAAGAGTAGTCAGACTGATCTTGGGTTAGAGTTTTGTTATTTAGAATGTAGAAATAAATAACTTTGTGAAATGATGTCAAATACTAGGAGCGTTATTCATTTGATATATCCTTGTAAACTGGACTTCCAAATGACTTATTCTCTTCAGCAGAAGAAGAAAGAAAAAACCCAGCTGGAAGCTGGGTTTTTGAAGGTGAGGTAACTGCCTTCACCTCTTTTCTGTTGCCCCCCTGACAAGGTCGGCAGGCCGCGCGCGCGGTCGGGGACTTGTCAGGGGGGCAACAGAGAGTTGACTCACCCCTGAAACCGTCTTATAGACGGTTTCAGAGGGAGAGCAAGCTCCCACACTAATTATTGCCACTATCGGGGCAATGGAAAAAAATCCAAATCTCATTTCCTTCTCCTTTTCATTTTTGCGGAACGGCATCATGCCAATCCCATTGAATCTAACAACAATAGTACATAGAATACATTAAGAGTCAAGGGGGGGGTGTTATACCCACACTCTTATGGCGGAGTTAGCAGGATAACAATAAAAAAATATATTGATTTACTTGAGAAGACATTTGTAATATTTAAGTTACGCGCATTTAGTAGAAATCCACGCAAAGAGATAAGTAAGTCGGTTAAAATATATTTTTATGATGTTGGTATTAGAAATTCTTTGATACAGA
>CAZADB010000020.1:0-7867 GCA_964483835.1 uncultured Candidatus Saccharibacteria bacterium | reverse complement strand
CAAGCTATGCTTACTTTCACAAATGAGTAAGTAAACGGAAATTTATTTACGTTTACTTACGAATGTAGTGGAAGCAAGCTATGTATTACAGATGCTGTTGAGGTATATAAAGAAAGTGTCTAAACACTGGTGCAAGAGTTATCTGTTTTTATTTTCTACGATCTAGTATACGTCTTATCACGCGACGTAAATAATGTTCAAAAAGCTCTCCTTGTTCTTGCATAATCCCCTCTTCATATCTCCAGCCGTTTATATAGTCGCTTATATTTCGCTTAATATGTGGTGTTGATCCTTCAAATCTACCTGCTACTATCGCATTCATATTTAGAGGAGCTAATTGTTTATACAGAGGATGTTCCATTGCGTTTCCTCCTGTCCCAAAAATACCACTACTCTTAAACAAAGACCATTCAGAAAGTAGTTGTTGAAGTCCATTTGTCACTGCTGGAGTCATTAAAGGATCCATCTCTGAGATTCTAATTTCTTCTTGCTTGATCTTTTCTATTGCAGATTTATGTTTTGTAGAAGTTAACAAATCTTGTATTTGCTTTTCTTTTGCCACAGACATCATGCCAATATTAGAAGATTCTTCTTTTTCTGCATCAAGATTCTTTATATCTTGCGAAGTAGTAGTTTCGGGTACAGACAATGGAACAGACGCGGGTGTAAGCGCGGGTTCTGGTGTAAGTGTAGGAGTATTCACGGGTGTAGGAGCTGGAGCAGGTTCTGGTGGAGGTGTAGGAGTATGCACGGGTGTAGGAGCTGGCGCAGGTTCTGGTGTAGGTGTATTCGCGGGTGTAGGTGTAGGAGCTGGCGCAGGTTCTAGTTCTGGTGTAGGCGCAAAAGCGGGTTCAGGTTGTAATTTTAATTGTGGTATTTGCTGATTCTGTTGTTTTGGCTGTTGATAGTTAGACTCCGGTTCGGATGTTTTATCATTACTTATTTCTGATAATTTTTTTACAGATAAAAAAGATTTCTCCAATCGCTCCATTGCTACTGCAATATCCTCAGAAGTGCCTGTGTTGCTTTTTTTCATAGCGTCTAATAACGAAGTCATGTATTCACGTCCAATTTTATCATTTGTATCAATTAAATTAACAGGATTCCCAATTAAAATATTAACTTCTCTTTTTATTTCCTTGATTCTTTCTGATGGATTTGTAATCTCCGAAGACTTATCTTTATTAGCTGGCAAGGCTACGTTTTGAATAGATTCCTCTGGGGCTTTGGTAGAGACAACAGATTTAACTTTCACACTTACAGGTTGGGAAGTATCTTGATTTTTGATTTTTGATACCATTGAGGTTGGAATAAATGAATTTTTTACAGGCGATAATTCCTCGAACGTTGATTTTGTAGTATCTGATATATTGTTAAAATTTGGACTTGGGCGTGTAATTCCAAATAAATTTTCTGCATGTATTTCATCATTATTGTTTTTAGTTATTTGAAGAAAAATTCCGAATTCAGTAAATACGGTTCTCATGTCATTGGTAACAACAGCATCACCATCATTTCGAAAAGAAAATATGATATCACGTATATGATTTTTATCATCTGAATCAATAGGACTCTGGTGCAGTTTTTGTAATAGAATAATTACGTCTTGCTCATTATGCAAGTCAAAAGTCTTGCTTGAATCTAACGTTAAAGAACTTGTAGTCATATCTGACATATTGAATAGTATACACCAACATTCTACAACATTCACTCATACAGGATGTGGATTACTTATGGTTGCTCCATATAATTTCATCCAGAATCTAAAAACCACACGAAAAAGACTACCTGTAAGGAAAAATAAAATAATACCATCCCCAACAAACGCTCCAACAGTAATAAAACCATAATCCTGTTTTACAGTAGTCTGACTACTGTAATCATAGCTGTATACCGATAGGATTGGAATATGGTTTGTTGGGGATGGTATAACTAGATAATGCCTGTATGGAAGCAATCTAGCTTCTGGACATCCGTCTTTGCCAGCTTGATTCCTGTATCTCATTAGAGATATAAAAATAATTAGGTTAGTCAGACTAACTTGATTTTACTGATGAAACTTACTAAATTACCGAGGCTATGCCTCGTAATAATAGAAACCAACCCCCACCTCTCACCTGGGGATAACCCCATATTATAAATTTTAAGGACTGTCTAAAGTCTCCTGCTATACTGTCAAGGTATGAAATATCAAAGCATTTGGCATAAGGTACATAAACGTACACTTAAAACACCCCTCCCATGGTACAGTTAAGCCATTAAATACTCATTTGTTAATTTCATGATTAAAAAAACAACGAAAATGTACTCTATGTAGCTCGATAAAGACGCCTAAGCGAGGAATCAGACGAAATATACAAACATACTTCTGTAAGGACTGTGGTAAATATTTTAGTGATCAAAGAAGAAAGCACACAGTGCTCACTAAACAACTCTGGGAACGGTATGTATTTCATAAACAAACAATCAGAGAACTTTCAAAACAATTCAATAAAGACAGAATAACCATACGTGCACTTTTAAATAGATATACCCCTCCAGAGAAGATGCATACTCCAAGACCAATACATCTCGTGTTTGATGGTGCATACTGGGGAGAACTAAAAGAAAATACTTCATGGTGTTCTGTGGTAGCTCGTGACCCATCCACTAAAGAAAACCTCTGGTGTATGTTCACCAAAAGTGAAACCACCAGTGTCTATAGACTTATGAGAGATGACCTTGAATCATTAGGGTATACCTATACTCAGTGTCACAGGAGATGGTTTTGGTGGTATAAAACAAGCGTTTAAGGGTATCCCGTACCAAATGTGTCATGTACACATGGAAAGGATTGTTATTAGAGGAACAACAAGGAATCCTCAACTAGAAGCGGGAGTAGTACTGCTTGCATTAGTGCGTACTTTATATGATACAAACTCTCATACTTTCCATACTCGACTCACGAAATACATAGAGAAGTATCGTGACTTTTTAAATGAGGAAACATACAATCCAGAAACTGGTGGACAGTACTGGACACATAGAGCTCTTAGAAGAACTTTCCTTTCTTTAATGACCTTTGAAAAGAGTCTGTTTATGTTTGAACACGATAGGCAAATACCAACTACATCTAATTCTATTGAAGGACACTTCTCTCATATTGACGATGTGGTTGGGGTACATAGAGGACTTTCCAGAGAGCATAAAGAGAAAGTTTTGTATACCATTTTCTTATTAGGAACTATTGCTACTGATGAAAAAGAGATAGATAAATTGATTTAAAAAAGCCTCGATTTATGTACTTTATGACGCAACTTCGTTAGACTACACCAAACACTTGATTACGATACACCTTGGTCGTTTTATCAGAAAACCGCCAAAGTGTTACCTATGTACTCATCCTCAACATATGCTTGCATTTTCTGTATAAATTGTAATAATGATCACACTTTCAATTATTGTTAAGTTTTAATAAGAACTTCTTTATGCAGAGATGAAACACTCTGGGAGATTGTTTCATCACTTGTCACAATTGAGTTATCGTTATGGAAGTGGAAGGATACACAATGTAGGATATAGAATGTTTAGCGCCACCTTAGCTCAGTTGGTAGAGCAACTCACTTGTAATGAGTAGGTCCTCAGTTCGAATCTGAGAGGTGGCTCTGAGTATTTTATAAGTGAGATAGGTTAGTCTTACTAACCTATCTGCAATCATTCAGTATAAATTAACGCTTGGACCATTGTGGAGCTCGTCTGGCTTTACGTAATCCAAACTTCTTTCGTTCTACAGATCGTGGATCTCGTTTTAAAAATCCTAACGGCTTCAAGACTGACCGTCGGTCTGCTTTTTCTTTCACAAGAGCTCTAGCGATACCAAGTCTAATAGCCTCAGATTGTGCGGATAATCCGCTTCCTGAGACCTTTACAGTTATTACATAGTCCCCTACTCCCGCATCTTCTATTTTAAGTACAGACATAACATCTTTTTCAAATGCTTCATTCTGAAAATAATCCGCTAGGGATTTTTCGTTTATAGTTATCTGTGTTTCTTTGGCAGGAGTAATACGCACTCTTGCTGATGCAGTTTTACGTCGTCCAATTCCTTCAATATATAAAGATGTGCTCATAATAATTATTCAGTTATGATTAGATTTTTTAACATTATTGAACGAAGTTTATTATTTGGGAGCATTCCCTTAATAGTGCGTCGTATAGGCTCATCGTAGCCTCGTCGTTTTGCTAAATGTTCAAAAGATTCATCTTTTTGTCCTCCAGGATACCCTGAATATGTCTGATAGATTGCTTCTTTTTTCTTTTCAGACATGTCTAATTTACTTACGTTTGTAATTGTAACAGTAACAGGAGCAACTAAATTCTTTGTAAAATCAGGCATGTTTTTACCCAGCAAGTACACCGACGCTTGGGTTGCAATTATACCTAAACGCTTTCCTGTTGCATCAATTGTATACTCTCGAATTGTTGTTTTCGTATTCATAAATATTATGTTACATACTCGATTACTGCCTCATCTCTACCTGTAGGTGTACGTCCCATTTTAATCACTCGTGTGTATCCACCTTTTCGTTCTTTATATTGTGGTCCAAAAACATCAAATAACTTAGCTATAGTTTCCTTTTTAGGCTCTCCTAGGGTTGATGCTGCTTGCCGTCTGGCTGACACCGTTCCCTTCTTGGCGTATGTAATCAAACGATCTGCAAAAGGCTGAAGTTCTTTTGCTTTTGCTTTGGTGGTTTTAATTTTACCATCTCTAATTAAAGACACTGCCAATCCACGCAGTAAAGCAGTGTGTTGTGAGCGAACTCGTCCTAATGTTCTTTTTTTATTTCCGTGTCTCATAATACTTTACTTATTCACCTAATTTTACTCCCATTATTGCAAGCAAATCAACAATTTCATCTACGCCTTTTGGACCAATTCCTTCAAGAGACAAGATATCATTTTTATTCTTTTTAACAAGTCCGCCGACGGTACGAATAGCAGCATCTTCCAAAGACGACAAGGTTCTTGCTGACAGATTTAGTGTTTCTATTCTTGTTTTAAGAACGTCGGGATCCACGTCTTCTGGTGCAGACGTGTTGATTTCTTCCATATCTGGCACGTTCACAGATTCTTGTTCTGGTTCTTTAAAGCCAATGATTGACTTTAGTTGATGAATCATAATTTCAATAGATTGCTCCAAGGCTTCTTTTGGAGACATGGTTCCGTCTGTTTCAATAAACATACGTAATCTATTATAGTCAGTACGATCTCCAATACGCATATTCTCTACTTCATAATTTGCTCTTCGTATTGGTGTAAATACTGCATCAAGCGCAATTGCTCCAACATCCATTTTGTCTTTACTATGAACTTCTCTTGCAACATAACCCAGACCTTTTTCTACCGTGAATTCTATTTCTAAACTGGTTGTTTTATTTGTAATTTCGGCAATTTTTTGATCAGGTGATAAAATGTCAATTTGTGATGGAGCATCTATGTTGTTGGCTGTTATTATTCCCGTGCCTGTTGTTTTCAGAGTCATAGTCATCGGCTCATCACTGTGTAATGCTAGTCGTATTCGTTTAATGTTCAAAAGTATGGTAATAACGTCTTCTTTAATTCCTGAAAGTGTATCAAATTCATGTTTTGCGCCTGTGATTTTTACTTGTGTAATAGATGCGCCAGGAAGAGACGATAAAATAATTCTACGCAATGAATTACCTAAAGTATGTCCGTATCCAGGGAACAGTCCATCAATTTCATAAACACCTCTAAATCCCTCTTCAGAAATAATTCGTGGTTTTGATGGTAGTGCTACATTTGTTTCTAACATAATGTTTTTTAATTAACTAATGAATTAAACCTTATCGACTGTAATACTCCAACACCTGCGCTGGATCAAACAAAATCTCAGCTGATTTGTATGTTGGTGTAGAGGTGACTTTTCCTTCAGTTTTTTTAACATCAAACGATAACCATGATGGCACCGTTGAAGATTCGTGTGATTCTGATAATGTGGTGAATAATTGAGTATTTTTACTACCCTCTCGCACACTTACGATATCATCTACGCGTAATTTATGAGATGGAATTGTAAGCTTTCGACCATTTACAAGTATATGCCCATGAGACACAATTTGTCTTGCAAAACGTCGTGTTTTTGCAAGCCCGAGTCGGTATACAACATTATCAAGTCGTGACTCAAGTCGAGTCATAAGTACAGAAATAGGTTGATTGCTTTTCTGTACCGCCGCGTCAACATACCTACGAAGCTGTTTTTCAGTAATCCCAAAAGTGAATCGCATTTTTTGCTTTTCTATCAATTGACGTTTGTAATCACTCATTTGTCCAGGTCGACGCTTTTTCATACGTCCACCTCTTTCTTTTGATAACTCAAATTTTGCTGTTTGTGTTTTTTCAAAAATTGGGGCATTCAAGCGTTTGGCAATTTTAAATTTAGGTCCTATTTTCATATATCAAATTTTTATTACACTCGTCTTTCCTTAGGTGGTCTAGGTCCATTATGTGGAACTGGAGTACGGTCAGTAATTTTAATAATAGAGATACCTTTTCCGGAAAAGGCCCGTAACGCAGATTCTCGTCCAGGTCCAACTCCTTTAATTACAACCTCTGCCTCTTTCATTCCCATTTGGGTGGCTTTTTCTCCAATAACTTCACCTACTTTTGCCGCTGCAAAAGGAGTGCTTTTTCGTGACCCCTTAAACCCAATAGCACCACTACTGGCAGACATAACCGCTCCTCCTTTCATATCGCAAAGAGTAACAAGTGTATTATTAAATGTTGCAAGAATATTTAATCGACCTACAGCGAGTTTGTTTTTTGGAATTCTGTTAAGAGCTCGTGACGTACCCGCCACATCTGAACCTCCTCCTTTTTTTATGATTCGTTTCTTTCCCATGGAAAATATCAATACTAATAATTATTCTAAGTCTTTTCGAGCTTACGCTTACCAGACCCCATTGTCTTCTTTGCTCCTTTTAGTGTTCGAGCGTTTGTTTTAGTTCGCTGACCTCGGCAAGGTAGACGCTTCGCATGACGACTACCTCTGTAGGAATCAATATCTTTTAATCGTTTAATATTTGATGAAATGGTACGCTTTAGTTCACCTTCAATACTAAAGCTTTCTACTTTCTCTCGAATTGCATTTTCGATTTCTGTAGAAATGTCGGTGGGCTTAGTAAATTCTTTTATATTAAGCTCCGCAAGAATAGATTGTGCTCGTGCACGCCCTATACCATAAATAGATGTTAATCCATATTCAAGATGTTTGTTGTCGGGAATTGTGATACCTGCAATACGCATATAATTTATAATTTATTGAATTCAATCTAGTTATTTTGTATTTTGTAAATACTACTATAGTTTTGAATGAATTACATATCTGTGTTTTTATTACAAACTTAGATATTGTCTAATTAGCCTTGTCGTTGTTTATGACGAGGCTTCATCTTATTAATAACATACACACGACCTCGTCGTCTAACGATTTTGTCGTCTGGGCTCATTTTTTTAACTGATGATCGTACTTTCATAATTTATAATTATGTCTTTTTATAGACGTTTAATTATCCTACCTTTTCCGCCGTATGGTTCTGGAACTATTACAACTCTGTCCCCCACAAGTACTCGTATACGAAACCTTCGCATCTTACCAGCTAGATACATAATTTGAGGCTCATTCGTATCATCTACTAATACACGAAAAAGCGCATTTGGAAGCGCTTCCTCAACAGTTCCATATACAGTATTTTCTTGTGATTGATCCATTTAACGAGAGTTATTCTAACAAATGATACGAATAAGTCAATTTTTTGTTAAGGATGAGTACATAGGTAACACTTTGGCGGTTTTCTGATAAAACGAC
>CAZADB010000019.1:0-7963 GCA_964483835.1 uncultured Candidatus Saccharibacteria bacterium | reverse complement strand
TTCGCACAAAATTATAAAATTTTCATCAAAATCTTATTTGGTAACAAGTCTAATGAAACTATACTTTTTCTGGATTGCTTTGGATCCGCCTCTCAAAGACGATTGCCCCCGTACTTTTCTGAGTCGGTGAACCGACCCCAAAAAGTAAACAACTCTATTGTGAAGTTATACCATCCCCAACAACCGCTCCAACAGTAATAAAACCATAATCCTGTTTTACAGTAGTCTGACTACTGTAAAACAGGATTATGGTTTTATGTTGGATGGTTTGTTGGGGTGGTGGTATTAGTTCACATTTTTTTGTTTCCAAAGCAAATTATATTTGTGTAGTCATGTCTTCTTCTGAGGAAAGTAATTTTAACTTATCGATTAAAATCCCAGTTTCGTCGTTTCGGATGCTTAACTTTCCTTTGACAGCGACGCATGAACCAGGGATTAGAATCTCTTGGTTCTTTGCGAAGACTTCAGGAAAGGCTACCATTTCAATACTGTCAGTTAGGTTTACTAATTTTACAAATGCCATGCGGTCGCCTTTTTTCGTTAGAAGTTCTTTCACATTTTCTACCATGCCAGCAGTTTTTACCTCTTGTCCTTTGTGTCCATTTTGTGCGTCATGTATAGACCATCTTTTATCAAGAGCTTCTTTGTATTTGTCCAATGGGTGTCCTGATACGTATACTCCCAACAACTCTTTTTCCCATATGAGCTTTTGTTCTTTTGTGGCAGGCTCGGTATCGTGAAGGGTTAGTTCATTGATGGAAGTATCTAATCCTACAAAGAGAGATTCTTGATTTGCCGCAGCTCCTGCAACGTGTTCTTTGTTGAAAGCAAGTAGACTTTCGATATTCTGATGAAGCTTACCTCGTTCTTCAAATCTATCTAAGGCTCCAGTCATAATAAGCGCTTCGATAGATTTTTTGTTTAGATTTTTGTTATGTACCCGAAGTAGTAGATCAGTGATGGATGTAAAATCACCGTTTGTCTTGCGTTCTTTTATTATGGCGTCAGCGATACCTTCTCCAAAATTTTTAATGGTAGTTAGTCCAAATCGAATACGTGAAGCTTCTCCATTTTTGCCTGAGACTACAGAAAATGGTGAGAAGCTTTCATTAATATCTGGAGGAAGAACTTCAATGCCCATACGAAAACACTCATGTATAATCTCAGAGATTTTGTCAGTGTCGCCAGAGTCGGCGGTAAGTACCGCCGACATGTATTCCTCAGGATAGTTTGCTTTCATGTATGCAGTCTGGTATGCAACCCGACCATATGACGCGGCGTGGGCTTTGTTAAAACCATATGCGGCGAAAGGTTCTATTAGTTTCCAGAGTTTTTCTGAGACATTGGGAGATAGTTTTCCAAAATTACGAAAGCCTGCCATTAATTTCTCTTTTTCTTCTTTCATCACTTTGGGGATTTTCTTTCCCATTGCTTTACGGAGTTTGTCAGCATCGAGCCATGAATATCCAGCAAGCTCGATAGAAATCATCATGACGTCGTCTTGATAGGTGATTACGCCATATGATCTATCTAGAATTTTCTCTAGGCGTGGATCAATAAAGGTAATTAAATCGGGGTTGTGTTTTCGTTTGATATAATCCGGAATAGATTCCATAGGACCAGGACGATACAACGCAACCATTGCATTGATGTCATGAATGGTGCTTGGCTTGAGCTGTTTCAAAAATGAGGTCACACCCGCTCCATTGAGTTGAAATAGCCCCATAGTTTCACCGCGAGCAAGCATGGCGAATGTTTTTGAATCGGTAACGTCAACATGTTCAATATCGACTTCAATTCCACGGATTTTTTTAACACGTTTTACTGCGTCGGCAAGAATTGCTAAATTTTTAATCCCTAGAAAATCAAATTTCAAAAGCCCTATACCGTCTTCACCTACGGAGTTCATTTCATACTGTGTTACGTACTTTCCTGTTTTCGAATCCACCTGAATTGGAACGTAATTTTCAAGAGGTTCAGGGGCAATTACAACACCTGCGGCGTGTACTCCCATATGTCGCACACGACCTTCGATGCGTTTTGCAAGGTCTATAACCTGTCTGGATTCTCCGTCTTTTTTGTAGAGTTTTGCAAGATCGGGTTCTATGTCAAGCGCGCGGTCGATGGTCATGGCAAACCCTTGGCTCCCCATTGGAATTAATTTTGAAATACGATCGCCAGTAGAATACGGATGTCCAAGAGCCCGTGCGACGTCTTTAACTGCCGCACGTGCCATCATTGTCCCAAATGTACCAATTTGTGCTACTTTATCCGATCCGTATTTTTGCTTAGTGTATTCGATGATTTCATCACGGCGGTTGTCGGCAAAGTCCATGTCTATATCGGGTGCTGACGGACGCTCTGGGTTTAGGAAACGTTCAAAGGGAAGTTTGTATTCAAGCGGGTCTACGTTGGTAATACCAAGGACATAAGTAGTATAGCTTCCAGCAACAGATCCACGAATGGTCGTGTAGATACCTCGCTCTTTGGCTTCACGAAGTAGATCTCCTACCACAAGAAAGTATTTTGAATATCCTTTGGTTTTGATAACCTCAAGCTCATAGTTTATTCGTTTTTTGATGACTGGATCGTTCATGTCGTGCCCTCGCCATGCAATACCCTCATACGCGGTTTTTTTCAGTTCTTCATCGGGTGTGTTTCCACTTTCTATAATGTAGTTTGGGAATTTCCATGCTTCTTGACCTAGAATAATTTCAACGTTACATTGGTCTGCAATTTTTACGGTGTTTGACAGAGCCTCTGTTTCGTCTCTAAATTTTTCTTGCATTTGTTCTATTGTTGCAAAAGAAAAGTCTTCACTGCGGGCTTCGTCGGGGTCTATTACTCCGCCGCTTTGAATCTTCATCATCAATGCTCGAATAACTGAATCTTCTTTCTGCATATAGTATATATCTTGTGCGGCAACTAACGGAACATTGTGTTGCTTTGCTAGTTTTTTGATTTTTTCTTGAAGATTGGTGTGGTCGAGTATATCGGGGTGGTGGGTGATTTCACAATACAGATTGTCTTGAAAAATGTCTTTGTACCAAGACAAGGCAGCGGCAGCTTTCTCTAGGTCGTTGTTTTTCAGATGATGCACTGGTTCTCCTGCGAAGGAAGGTATGATACAAATAATTCCTTCTTTATTTTCTTGTAGAAGCTCATGGTCAATACGTGGCTTGTAGTAAAATCCTTCGGTATTTGAGATTGTTACCATTTTAATTAAGTTTTTATAGCCAGCGGTATTTTTCGCAAGTAACACAAGTCGTGCTCGCGGTCTGTCCATCATTTCTTTATCATGACGTGTTCGTGGTGCTATAAAAGCATCAAGACCTATAATGGGTTTTAGCCCTTCTTTTTTACATTGAATATAGAAATCAATTACGCCGTACAATGCTCCTGCATCGGTAATTGCCATGGCGTGTTGACCATCTTTTTTTGCCGCCGACACAAGCTCGTTTGGAGTTGGTACGGCATTAAGAAGGGAGTACATAGAATGTGTGTGAAGATGCACAAACTGCGGTTTTGAATTTGTTTCTTTATTAGTATCTGACATGTTGCAGATAGTATACCACTCTGAATAACGACACTGCTGGATTGCCGCGTCTTTATCCTCGTAAAGACGGAGAACGAAACATAAGTGACAGCAATCCAGAATTAGTCAGGTAGAGTTGTTATACTGTAGGAAGTGATATGAAATTAAAATATGTAATTGGTGTAGATGAAGCTGGCAGAGGTCCTTTAGCTGGACCAGTTGCAGTGGGATCAGTGTGTGTGCCTATGGATTTTGACTGGAAATTAATCCCTGGCGTTAATGATAGTAAGAAATTGACGCATGAAAATCGCTTCATGATTTTCATGCGTGCCAAGGAATTAGAAAAATCAGGTTCGTTACAAATATCAGTATCAATGGTGTCTGCCAAAGTTATTGATAGAATTGGAATCGTGTCTGCTATTAATTTAGCCATTAAACGATCTCTCTCAAACCTCACCAAACATCCCTATCATACGATTAATCGTATGATAGGGATGTTTGGTGAGGTGGTGGAGGTGAGGCTTGATGGGGGATTGCAAGCCCCCAAGAACTTTGTACATCAAGAAACAATTATCAAAGGAGACAGTAAAGAGAAAGTGATTGGATTAGCGTCAATTATGGCAAAGGTAACGCGAGATCGGTATATGGTGCGAATTTCGGCAAAGCCGAAATTCGCACCATATACATTATCAGCCCACAAAGGCTACGGCACTAAAACCCATAGAGAAGCCATCGCACAACACGGCTTATCATCAGAACACCGAAAAAGTTATTGCAAAAATATTAAAGTGTTGTAGTATTTCAATTGTCAGAGCAATTTGATTGTTTCCCGCAGACTTTTTAAACTTTTAAAACACAGGCGAGGAAAAATGCTAAATTCGCAGACGACAGGTAATACGAAACCTAATCATAGGTTTCGCATGATGATGCTTACTTGTGAATTTATTTCGGGAGTAAGGAGTGGTAAAATAAAACCAAGCGATAGAATCTCCGAAAAAGGGGCTGCCTTGAATGTTTATTTTTTTATGGAAAAACACAAGATATCCATGTGTGTAAATAGAAAGGTTGTTGAGGAACTCAACCTTAACAACCCAACAGTTCGTGAGCTGATGGAAAAGATAAAACCCCAAAAAAAGTCACAAGAAGACTAAAGTCCGGACGTCGACGACGGACTTAAGAACAAACTCAGACTGACGAGCCAAACTGGCTCGTCTTTTTTTTACACTTAATTCTTTTTTACAACAAAGTTATTCGGTGTGTAATCCTATAGATATAAGTCGACAATATTAGATACAGATAGTATATTTATAAACAGGTGCGTTGGTGCATCTGTATGAAAAAGGAGAATGATATGAAAATTAATCCATTTTTTATCTCTTTGAAAGGAGGTGGTCATTCTTCTAGTATGGGGAGCTAATACCCCGACTACAGAGCCACCAGCGTGAATGCTGGGGTAACTAAGTCGCGCATATCGCGACTTTTCTTTATTCCATATGCAGTGCCTTGCCGGCGTGTATAACCTTGTTTGCGATTAAGGGGTGTGATTTTGATAAGTTGGGGTGTTTTTTAACTAATGCTTGGGCTTCTTTACGAGCTGCTTCTACGAGTTTTATATTCTTAATCGCTTCCATACCAAAATCAGTTAGGCCTGATTGTTTAGCTCCATATAATTCTCCTCCACCTCGGAATTGTAAATCGTATTCAGCAAGCTCAAAACCATTTTTAGCATTTTTGAATGATTTTAGACGACCTCTAGTTTTCTCTGTTTTGCTTTCAGTTACAGCAAAACAATATGATTGATGCTTGCTACGAATTACGCGTCCACGCAATTGATGCAACTGAGACAACCCAAACCTCTCCGCCCCTTCTATGATTATATTGGTTGCGTTTTGCACATTTACTCCCACCTCTACTACGGAAGTTGCTACCAAAACATCAATGTTGTGGTTCATAAATTCTGTCATCACTTTGTCTTTTTCGGAAGGTTTCATTTTTCCATGAAGGATACCGATATTGTATTCTTGAAAAACATTTTGTTTTAATCTTCTTGCCTCCTCGATTACGGATTTTAATCGAAGTGCATTAGCTTTATCTGGATCAGGCTCCTCTATGCGTGGGCATATTATGTATGCCTGACGTCCAGAAGAAAGCTCATTTCGTACATGACTATACATTTTTTGAGATTGGCTTGGTGTCACCAGCTTTGTGATAATAGGTTTTCGTCCAGAAGGCATTTCATTGAGCAGAGTTATATCAAGGTCACCGTAAATCGTGAGCGCCAGTGTGCGAGGTATTGGCGTTGCTGTCATGGAAAGCAGGTGTGGCATCAGGGAATCTTTTTTTGCCAGTGCTGCGCGTTGTCTGGTGCCAAAACGATGCTGTTCATCAATAATGACGTAAGCGAGATGTTTGAATTCTACTGTTTTAGAAATCAGTGAATGTGTTCCTATCACAATTGGTATTTCGCCATTTTTAATCCATTTTAATAATTGAGCTTTGCTTATTTTGGTAGGTTTGGTGGAGTCTGTTTTACTTGGGTATTTCATACACCCAGAGCCAGTAATCAGACCTATTTGAACAGGAAGATGATGAAAATATTCGATGAAACTTGCAAAGTGTTGCTTCGCAAGGATTTCTGTGGGTGCCATGTACGCTACTTGGAGTGCTCCAAAAGCCATGTCAGAAACTTTTGTAGAAGTTTCTGACATGGCACCTTCTGGTGGTCTGGAAGTCGCCACTGCATACGCGGTGGTAGCAGCCACTGCTGTCTTTCCCGAGCCCACATCGCCTTCGAGTAATCGTGACATGGCATGGTTGCTGTTGAAATTATGAATAATTTCTTTGATAGACTTATTTTGTGATGAAGTAAGTGTGAAAGGAAAGCGTTCGGTAAATTTCTTTATATGTGCTGATGAAGTTTGAAATTGATATGTTGTGGCAGCACTTATCTCTTCTCTGTCGATTGCTTTTTGTGTTTGTATGTAAAATACTTCTTCAAAAGCAAAGCGTTTACGTGCGCTTTGTGCATGCTCGATTTTTTTTGGCGTATGTGCCCACACAACTGATACAGAAAGTTTTGGAAGATTATATTTGTCCAGGATTTTTTTTGGAATTGGATCGTGTACACATGAAAGAATGCCTTTTTCAAAACATTTTAATATTGTGTGATATATCCATTTGCTTGTCACGCCCTTACTCTCACGATATACAGGATAGATAGAATTGTCAATTTCCGTATCTGTTCCTTTGAAAATGGAGTCGTGTCGGTCGATAGGCAGGCTATCAACTTTTTCAATTTCTGGATTTGCAATATATAATTTTCCGCCGCTTCCAGCCACTTTGCCTGTTACTTTTACATACATGCCATCAGTGTACATACTTGCTAAGTAAGGCTGATTGAACCACATGATTTTTATTTTTGCAGATCCGTCTTCGATAAATCCTTCTGCAATTGGACGTTTGGTTTTCCACGATTTTCGTGCTTTGAGTCCCGATAGTTGCCCATACACAATTGCTTCTTGATTTTTGCGTAGCCCTTCCACTGCCTGAACATCAGAAATATCTTCATACCTAACAGGCAGATGATACAATAAGCTTTCAACTGTTTCAATACGCAGACGTGCAAGCGCTTTTTGATGAGGTATATCGATTTTGAAGTGTGAAGATAGCAAGTCGGTTAGTTTCATGTGATTAAGTATACTATTAAATTTGAAGCATATCTGGACATTAGACCCGTTACCAAATAATTTGTAGTGTGTAGGCAATAGAATCCAATTACATAATATGGTATTCTGTTTTGTGTTGATGTATGGAGACGTGGCTGAGTGGATGAGAAAGTGTGGGACACTTTCAAATCCGACCGAAGGGAGGTGGACGAACTCGTTCGACCCGAAGCCACGTTGGAATGAACATGGAGACGTGGCTGAGTGGATGAGAAAGTGTGGGACACTTTCAAATCCGACCGAAGGGAGGTGGACGAACTCGTTCGACCCGAAGCCACGTTGGAATGAACATGGAGACGTGGCTGAGTGGTCGAAAGCGCTTCACTGCTAACGAAGTAAGGGTTTATAACTCTTCGAGGGTTCGAATCCCTCCGTCTCCGCAAATACCAAAACCCAAAGCATGTCTTTGGGTTTTGTTGTATTTTGCGTGAGAAAGAGGGGTTCGAAAGGCTTTTGTGACAGATTGCAAGCGAAGCGAAGTAATCTGTCCAAAAGGCAGACTGAACATGTAATGTTCGAATCCCTCCGTCTCCGCAAATACCAAAACCCAAAGCATGTCTTTGGGTTTTGTTGTATTTTGCGTGAGAAAGAGGGGTTCGAAAGGCTTTTGTGACAGATTGCAAGCGAAGCGAAGTAATCTGTCCAAAAGGCAGACTGAACATGTAATGTTCGAATCCCTCCGTCTCCGCAAATACCAAAACCCAAA
>CAZADB010000018.1:2557-8139 GCA_964483835.1 uncultured Candidatus Saccharibacteria bacterium | reverse complement strand
TATTTCTCGTCTACAAAAATACACTTCAGGGACTTGGTCTGGCTTTATGAACAACCCTACAAATGTGGACATACATCAAAAATTCGTTGTATTTTCACTTCGAGACATGGAAGATGAACTAAAAACAGTAGCGATGTATATTATTACAAATCATATTTGGGGAGCCATAAGACGCAGGCTGACAAAGAGATTATTAGTGATTGATGAAGCATGGTGGATGATGAAAAGCGAAGACACTGCATCTTTCTTATTTATGCTAGCCAAGCGTGGGCGAAAATACTATCTAGGTATTTCAACTATTACTCAAGACGTAGATGACTTCCTTCGTTCGCCGTATGGTGTTCCTATGATTACAAACTCCTCTATACAGCTTTTAATGAAACAATCCCCAACAGCAATTGATAATATTCAAAAAACATTTCATCTCACCAATGAAGAAAAATTCTTGCTTTTAGAATCAAATGTTGGAGAGGGGATTTTCTTTGCGGGGCTTAAGCATGTTGCTATCCGTATCATAGCCTCATACACTGAAGACCAAATCATCACATCCGATCCATCTCAAATACTCCAAATCAAAAAATCAAGAGAAGAATTAAATAATTCTAAAATGTAATGTCATGGTTGCACCGCTTATTAAGGCAACAAAAATCGTACTAGCAACCGGAAAAACTGGCATCAAAACCAAATCACGTACTTCCAAAGCAAGAAAACGAACCAACATAGCTGGCAGGCGATACCAAAGACTTGTTTCAAAACAACAAACAGACGACAGAAGACACAGGCAAGAACCTGTTTATCCACAAAATAATTCTAGACACAGACCCAATAGTAATACCGTTACAAAAAAAACCGTCATGAATGCTGCTGGCTCTATCAAGAAAACAGTCAAGTCAGCTATTCGTGGTGGAGTTATAGCGTATACTCTTGTTTGGTTTTATCCTATTCAGCTTTTCTTTGCCTTTGTTTTTATAATGAGTGTGTCGGAAGTTGGTCGTGATGGAACAAGAGGATGGTTAGTGGGAGACACCGCCATGTCTATAATGATGTTATCATGGGTGGTTCTTATATTTATAGGAACTGCATTTATGATATATGCAGCAGCAATGTTTAAGATTTCAGGTATTTCTCTAAACAAAACTTCTATTTTTCTGATGTTTATAATAGCTATTTGGGGGTACTGGTCACCTTATTTATTCTTTTTCCCATGGGTGTTTCTCTGGATTGCGGTTGTTGTATATTCACAAAAGTAATACAAAATTCATCAGAACTCAATAGCCTGTCTATGGTATTCTTAAAGAAGTATGCACAATATTATATTATTTACCATATTTTTTACTTTCTTGAGCACTAATGCCCCACCACAAGCAATAGCACAATCTGCTGGACAGTTTTCATTAGATAGTGCATATTCACTTGTGTTGCAACCTCGTTTTCCAGAACCTAAAGAACAAATTAATATCACAATAAACGACCATGGTGTCAACACTCACGGAGCAACCATTGAATGGTTTATAGACGAGGTTAGAAAAGAAGAATATCAAAATAAGCGTTCCATTACTTTTATTACTGGTAAATTAGGAACATCAAACACCATCAAAGCCCGCTCTACTTTACCAAATCAAACAGTTTTAGAAGCCACAGTAATTATAAATCCAGTTCGCATAGACATGTTGATTGAAGCAGATACCCTTACTCCTGTTTTTTATAAAGGCAGAGCAATACCAACAAGCGGTAGTTTAATCAGAGTAACCGCAATAACATTTACTGGTGAGAATAAATCCCCCGCAGAGTACTCGTATCTTTGGAGGGTTGGAGGCGATGTGCAAGCAGAGGGGTCACAGTTTGGTAAAAATTACACAACTTTCAAATCTGGCTTTAAGAAAAATGTATTTGTGTCGGTAGATGTTATAAACTCTGAGGGTTTTACCATTGCAAGTGAATCAATATACGTGCCAATAGCAAAGCCTGAATTACATTTTTATGTAGTAAATCCCTTGAGAGGAATATCAGAAACAGCAATTGACTCTTCGTTTATATTTATTGGTGATGAAATACAAATTCGCGCAGAACCTTTTTTCATCAACAGAAAATTACTATCTCAAAATCCTCATAGAGAATGGAAGATCAACAACAGAACAGTATCCAACCCAAGCTCAGACCCTCAAGAAATAACACTACGACGAGAGGGTGTGTCTGGTTCTTTTGAATTGGAATTTCATATCCGTAATCTACAGCAACTCCTGCAGGGCGTTAAAAGATCAATAACTATCAAATTCTGAGTATGTATTTTTTCCTCTTTTTTATTATTCTTGGCGTGAGTATTGCATCTGTTGTCTCTGGAGCAGAGCCTGACGCTAGTAATTTTGTGCCTCTTGTAGGACTTCCGTATATTCAAGATGCTAGTCCTACTCATTTCGGAGATTATGTAACAGCATTATATTACGCAGCAATCAGTATCGGCGCGCTTCTGGCAGTGATTAAGATTATTTTTGCTGGTATAAAATACATGCTTACCGATGTAGTAACCACAAAAAGCGATGCAAAAAAAGACATCTATGGAGCTCTTATCGGACTTTTGATTATCGTGAGTGCAGTTCTAATCCTACAAACAATCAACCCACGACTTCTAGAGATTAATTTGTTTACCAACGCTCCTGTACTAGGTGTTGATATTGAGCCTATTGGGATTGATAATCCATACAATATAAACCCTGGAGACACAGCATTTGACACTGATGGTTCTATCAACGAGAGATATTGGGCACAATCATGTTCCAATAATGGTGGTGTCTTTAAAAGTAAAGCATCTGGTTACGGTTTTAATATATTTATAACCTATAAATGTTTTAAAAAAGAAACAACTCCTGATGGTACACCAGAAATAAATGAGGAAGAAATTATTTCAAGACTATGTCCTGAAAATTTCAAATGTGAATATAAAAAATGTGAATGGTCACTTTTCTTCAATCAGTGTGGACGCCAATGTCGTAGTGCTCATGGCTATCTTGACGATGATACACTTGGTTGTGTCACACTACAAGATACGGTCACACAGGAGGATACAGTACTCCAATGTATAAGTAGTGGTGGGTTTATAAGATATACTGCAGAAGAATGTGCAGAAAAATCTTGCACCCCTAAAGGTGGAACTGTTGAAATAGGGGTGGTACTTGATGGAAAACTAATACACAAAAACACACCTGTTTGTGTTATACGTAATTAATTATTTATGAACCGTCCACTACTTATCACAATCGGAATCGTTATCATCCTACTTGTACTTGGGGTATGGGTGTACTTGATGTTGTTTGGCACACCTGATAATACAGATGAGATATTTACTAACCTTGGATTTAATATCGCCAGTCAAGTCACCACAGTCACACCACCACCCATTGATACTCAGCCACTTGAGAATCTGGTAGACACACAGTCCTCCGACAAGCTTCGTCAGCTAACCATGAGATCGGTTGCTGGGTTTACATTTGCAGTCAATAGCAACAACGAGCAAACTATACGATACATAGAAAGAGGAACTGGACATATGTATGAAATCAATCTCGCAACAGGCGTTGAGGAAATTATTTCTCGCACAACCTTTCCGAAAACAGCAACAGCTGTCTTTTCACACGATGCAGATACTGTTTCTCTAACTTCACATCAGGGATACATCACAAATGTGTTTGTTGGCACACTCACAAGAGATCAGTCTCTAACAGGGATACAATTAGAACCAAATGCTAAAAATATAGCCTTTGCAGATACTGGAGAAATACTCTACACAGTGTCACAAGAAAATACCACCATTGGGTACAAACATAACCTTTCAACAGAAACGAGGGTTGAGAAATTTTCTTTTAACTTTATCAATCTTGATGTTGGTTGGGGAGGTGACCTAGATGATGTGTACCTAGCAACCAAACCAGCTCATAATCTAGAAGGTTTTATATACACCACTAATAATAATATCCTCACACCGGCAATGCCTTCATTTTACGGACTGTCTGCATTTTATAGTAATGAATACATAATCGCTACATATGTACATAATCAAACATCTATCTCTGTTGCTATTGATGATGATGGGCAAATAACGACACTTCCAATTATTGCATTAAAAGAAAAATGTGTATTTGATGCATATAGTAATCACTATCTTTGGTGTGCAGCTCCAATAGAATTTGTGGATGATAAATTTGTAGAAAATTGGTATAAAGGAACCGAAACCTCCGAAGATTTCTTATGGTTAGTTGATATACAAGATGGATCTGCCAAACTCTACGCTGATATGAAAGAGATTTCAGGGAGGACAATTGATATAAAAGAAATACAAATTAATAATGTGGGTGACACCATTTCGTTTATAAACAAACTCGACCAGACATTATGGTTAGTTGATTTAATACAATAACCAATGAAAATTCCTTGAAGCAAAGCCTTGAGAAATTGATGCAGAAGCACTCAGAATGCCCTTAAAAAATCTATGCGTAATCAGATTTCCTTTAATATCAATGACGGGTATCACAATTACCCCTCAAAACCTAGGTCATGGATGATCTAGGTTTTGTCTTCTTCTTGCGTAGCTGGGCGATGTCTCTTCACTAAAAATTCTTGTGCAATTGCCATTATATTACTTATGGTGAAATACAGCGCAATAGCAGCTGATAGTGTGTATGCAACAACTACAATAATCACAGGCATTACATACCTCATCTGCATCTGCATATTTCTTGCAAAATCATCTTTCATACTTGGTTCTTCTCCTTCTTTTTTAGGCTCCATTTTTGGCAATGTAAGTCTAATATGTAAATATTGTGTTAAACCAGCTAAAATTGCTAATGGTAAATTTCGTAACGTGATATCAAAAAACCCCAACATCATCATGGTTGGATCTTCTGGTATTGCTACAAACCTATATAGCAAGCTAGTATTTATATCTGGGAATGGATATCCTGCGCCATTGGAAACAGAAAGATATAAAGCGATAATAATTGGAATTTGTAAGAATAGTAACAAAACACTCATAAAAGGATTTATTTTTTTATCCTTATACAAC
This sequence comes from uncultured Candidatus Saccharibacteria bacterium, assembly GCA_964483835.1. Taxonomy (GTDB): domain Bacteria; phylum Patescibacteriota; class Minisyncoccia; order Phycocordibacterales; family UBA918; genus OLB19. The sequence goes on along the minus strand of CAZADB010000018.1, from coordinate 3,083 downwards.
TTCATCATTGCACGAGCTTGTTTTTGTTTGTCTTTTATATCTTTTTTAATCTTTTTTATCTTGGGGTCAAGCTCTCGCATTACCGCCTGCATTTTTGTTACCTTAATAGAAAAAGGTAACATAACAATTTTAATAAAAATAACCGTACACACAATCGCAATACCAACATCACCATGGGGAACAACGCCTACAAAAAATACTAAACTGTTATAAACAGGATCAAAGAAAAATGTATGCCAAATAAAACTCCACATATACTTCGTAAAATTAAGAAATAAAAATTATTATAGATGGTATTGTATCGTGAATAGCCTTGAAAAGATACTAATTATGAAACGTCGTAATTAACGTAGTCTGGATAACGAAACTCTACTTTCTCTGGATTGCTTTGGGCTTTGCGTTGGAAAAGGGAGTAAAGCAGTACGAAGCAATCCAGTAGTTTTGTTATTTATAATTTAACAATACTATAACTGTTGAATTTTAGAACTTATACAAATGAAACTATGTCGTCTAAAGAGCAGTCTGA
>CAZADB010000018.1:0-2457 GCA_964483835.1 uncultured Candidatus Saccharibacteria bacterium | reverse complement strand
CTGGTTATTCTATATAAAATAAAGGGTGAGACAGAAATTTTGAAGATTAATTATGTATCTTTTTTAATAGTGTTTCAATTTCATTTATAAAAATATCGTTTGGGAGGTCTTTTAATTTAGGTTTTGCTATTAAAATAAAAGTTCCTGTAAGATTATGTTTTTTATGACATCTATATAATACTCCATACAAACGACGACGGAGTCTATTTCTGTCTACTGCTTTTTTATAAATCTTTTTACCAACCACAACAGAGCCACGGAAATCATTTGAAGAGTGGTGAATAACTTGCAAAAAAGAGTGGCTGTATCTTTTCCCAGAAAAAAAAGAGCAATCAAACTCTTTTTTAGTTAGTCGTTCTTTTTTCTTAAGCATTAAATACAGTATAGCGTATTGCTAGGGTTAGTATTACTTACTTTTCTGCACAGTTAGTTGAGACCGTCCTTTTCTACGTCGGGCTCGAAGTATTCTTGCTCCGGCCTTAGATGCTGCACGCACTAAAAAACCATGTGTGGTCATTCTTTTTTTCTGACTTGGTTGATATGTTCTTTTTGGCATATATCATTTGTTTAATGCCCGATACTATACACTATCACAGTTCATAAGCAAATAAAAAAAGATAAAATCGGTAAATATTTTACTTCTCTTGTTCAGTCAATATCCACAGGTTATCCACATATCACCACAGTTGCAAAAAAAATATGTGTGTCAGTTTGGGTAAATTGCAAAAACAGTTTACAACTTTTCTAACACAGGTATAATTCAATTATTAAGTTCTAATTCTAATTATGAATTCATTATCTCAAGCTTCTGTAAACAACATTGTTCACACTGAACAAATTGATATTAAAAAATTATGGGATGATGCATTAGTGGTGATTGAATTATCTATAACTCCCGCAAATTTTAAAACATGGTTCCGTGATACTCATATTGTTTCTTTGGACGATGGAACAATAACCCTTGGAGTGCCAAGTGTGTTTGTTAGAGACTGGTTATCTGACAAGTTTCAGTCAATGACATTAAAAATTTTACGAGACTTAACTTCACACGTTAGAAGTATTGAATATACTGTTGTTCAAAGAAGCAACAGAAAAAGAGACTCCCATAAACAGCAAACTGTAAATGCGTCGCTACCTCTGGAAGATTATTATATAAATAAAAACGATAACCTAAACCCCAAATACACATTTGATAATTTTGTTGTTGGTCCTTTTAATGCACTTGCACAAACAGCCTCAAAAACAGTAAGCGATAAGCCTGGAATTGCATATAATCCACTTTTTGTATATGGAAAAACCGGACATGGCAAAACACACCTCATTCAAGCAGTGGGGAACTGTCTTAAAAATCAGGGAAAAAAAGTATTTTATGTTACAAGCGAACGATTCACCGTAGATTATTTTAATAGCCTACAGGCTGGTACGGCAAATAGTTTCAAAGATAAGTACAGACAATATGATGTTCTTGTTATGGACGATGTTCAGTTTCTTACAAATAAAGAAAAAACACAGGAGGAATTATTTCATTTATTCAACGCATTGTATGATTATAATAAACAAATTGTATTCTCTAGTGATATTCATCCAGCTCTTCTTTCGGGATTAGAAGAACGACTTCAATCACGATTTGCTCAAGGTATGATTGTTGACATACCTGCACCAGATATGGAGTCCAGAGCAGCAATCTTACGGTTGAAAACTGCACAAAACAGCATAGTCTTAAACGAAGATGTTATAAACCACCTTGCGGAAACAATAGATGGAAACATTCGTGAATTAGAGGGAGCTTTAAATACTATTATGTGTCAGTCACAATTAGTGGGCAGAGCCCTGTCCCTTGAAGAAGTTAGATTAATAATTAAAAACAGAACTAGACCCAGAAAAACACTTGCTGTATCAGATGTTGTGGAAAAAGTTGCGCGATATTTTGACATTGATCCATCTTCTATTTACGAAAAAACTCGTCGTAAAGAAATAGTGAGGCCAAGACAAATAATTATGTATATATTACGTGAAGATTTTCAAATTTCATATCCTTCCATAGGGCAAAAATTAGGAGGTAGGGATCATACTACAGTTATTCACTCATGTGAAAAAATTAAAAAAGAATTGCTTAATAACACAAAACTAGAAGATGAAATAACCCAAGTAAGAATACTTCTAAAATAACCTAAACAAGAAAACACTCTGGTATTTTAACTATCTCTTCTGTCTTTCTTTTTTATCTTCTTTGACAATACACTCCGAAAATATTCAGGATGTGTATCGAAATCCATTGACGTAGTGATTCCATAGAGCAGAACGAAAAACAGTCACCCAAAGGGTGACTGTTTTTCGTTCTGGTAACTAGACAACTCCTAGTATTTCATACAGGTCATGTGGTTGAGACGGGAAGGGTCTATCAACACGTGAGTGTCATATATGGTGGACTAGTACATCATATCGTATACTATTAAA
>CAZADB010000017.1:0-8423 GCA_964483835.1 uncultured Candidatus Saccharibacteria bacterium | reverse complement strand
TTTTTATCAAAATCTTATTTGGTAACAAGTCTAGTGAAGTAGATACGTTAGTAGATTAGAGAGTGTTTATGGAAACTCATTGTAATCTATCTTGTGTATCTGTAGGTTTTTAACAATGGCATAGCCTAAAGCTAACCACTACTGGCTAATCACTAACATATAACATATGACTGAAGAAAAAAATCTAGATGTCAATTTGGTAAAAATTGAACAAATTGTTGGAAGTTTTTTTAATGACAAGATGTTTTTACTGACGGCAATTACGCATCGTTCGTATCTAAACGAAAACCGCAACGCCAAACAAGAGCATAACGAACGTCTAGAGTTCCTCGGAGACGCAGTGCTTGAATTAGTTGTTACCAAATTTTTATTTGAAAAGTATCCAGAAAAACCAGAGGGGGAACTAACGGCAATTCGAGCGGCGTTGGTGAACACTGCATCTCTTGCAGAATCGTCTGACAAGCTAGGAATTAACGAATACCTACTCATGTCCAAAGGAGAAGAAAAGGACACTGGTCGAGCGCGGCAATATATATTGGCAAATGTATTTGAAGCAATTATTGGAGCGTTGTATATGGATCAAGGGTACGATGCCGCACAACAATTTATCTCTCGTCATTTATTTGAGAAAACTGATGGTATTGTTGAAAATCGGTTGTGGCAAGACGGAAAAAGTAATTTTCAAGAACTTTCACAAGAGAATACCAACATAACTCCAACGTACGAAACATTAAAACAAGAGGGTCCAGACCACGATAGGATATTTACTATTGGTGTTTTTCTTGGGAAGGATAAAATAGGAGAAGGAAAAGGTAAATCAAAACAAGAAGCAGAGCAAGAAGCGGCAAAAGATGCGTTAGAACAAAAGGGCTGGTAAATGACATAGGGAGGTGAAAGCAATGCACACAAAGGGCGAAAGCAAAGCTTTCGCCCTTTGTGTGCATGTTACTATATAAAACATGGTAAATAAATTCTCAAAAAATAAAGGGTTTACCATAATTGAGATTATGGTAACTATAGCAATTATCGGGCTATTGTCTGCGATTGTGATAGTTTCCATGAGACAAGCCAACTCAATGGCTCAAGATAGAGAACGTATTTCAGATTTGGCACAAATTCAATTTGCATTAAAATTATACAAAGTACAAAATGGGAATTACCCAACTAATGTAGGTAAAATAGGATCGCATCCAGCTCGAGATATCGATATAGATCTAAATCCGTTTTTATATCCCCTTCCTTCAGACAGAAATAGTGGTGGTTTTAGTTATAGATATGAAGTATCTGCAAACTGCACTAGAGCTGGGCAGAGGGTTTTATATGCACAAACAATGGAAAATGAAAGCATGTCTAATTTTAATGATGTCTGCACCTGTACTGGCAATTGTGATTTTCAAGATAATATCACTCCCGTAGACGGTTATATTATAATTCTTTCACATTAACACATGCACCTAAAGCACATCACCATATCTGGCTTCAAATCATTCGCTAAAAAAAGCGAGTTGGAGTTCTCTGCGCCAATTACTTCAATTGTGGGACCAAACGGATCTGGAAAATCTAATATCGCAGAAGCATTTCGTTTTGTACTTGGAGAACAATCGTCAAAAGGAATGCGTGCCAAAAAAGGGGCAGATCTTATTTTTAATGGTTCGGACAGTCTGTCGAGAGAAAATCGCGCGTCAGTGTCTATTGTGCTTAATAACACAAAGCGAGTGTTCCCTATAGATTTTGACGAGATTATTCTTGAGCGCACAGTCTATCGAGATGGTCAAAATGAATATCTTATAAACAATTCAAAAGTAAGACTCAAGGACGTCCAAGAGCTCTTGTCCGCTGCCAACATAGGTCCCACAGGACATCATATTATATCTCAAGGAGAATCAGACCGAATTTTATCTGCATCACCAAAAGAACGTAGAGAAATGATAGAAGACGCTCTTGGTCTAAAAATTTTTCAATACAAAAAAAAGGAGGCAGAGAAAAAACTCGCAAAAACATCAAAAAACATATGGGACGTACAGCAACTCAGGCGAGAAGTTGCTCCACATTTGAAATTTCTTGAACGGCAAGTTAAGAAAATAGAGCGTGCAATCAAACTTCGCGAAAATTTAACTTCCATCTACAGCGAATACCTTAAGCGAGAAGATATATATCTCGCGCATCATTTTGATCGTCTAACATTACTCAAACACGAACCCGCAAAACGTATTTCGGTGCTTGAAAAACAACTTTCAGAAGCAAAAAGAACACTGTCATCACATAACGAAAACAAAAATGCCGACGAATTTATTTCTGTAGAAGAAGAGATTGCATCAATTCAAACAAAACATCAAACTCTACTGCGTAAAATTGGACATATAGAAGGTCAAATTAGTTTCTTGCAACGACGTATTGATCAATCTAATTTGAAATCATCTCTAGAAAAAGAATCTCCTGTTGATATGTCAGAATTAAAATTTTTTTTTAGTGCTGTAGAAAAAACAATTAACAAAGCAGTAAAGAACGATAAGGTAGCTCAATTAAAACGATCTCTATTAGATGTTGTTTATATTTTTGGCAAATTCATTCAAGACTCTTCTGGCACAATCACAATAGACACCACTTCAGAAAAGACAGAGTTAGCTGAAAGAGAAAAGGATCTTAACAGCATAGAGAAAGATGTGGAAGAAGTAAAAAACTTAGAAAAAAATGCAGTAGGGAGACATGAAGAGATGAAAAAATCTATTAAAGACGGCACAGACAAAAGTCTGCAAGCAGAACGAGAGGTATTTCGAATTTCAGCAGAACAGCGTGATGAAAAAGATTCTCTTACAAAGATTGAAAATGAATTGATATCATTAGAAACAGATCGAATGGAATTCAAACGAGAACTACAAGAGGCTGTATCGCTTATAGGAAGAAACACCGCATCATATTTGAATTTTGAAATTATATTTAATGGTGATGTTGTTGATAATAAAGACATAGCAGAAGAATCACGAGATATACAACGAGAACGCAGGCGTGAATTAGAAAAAATGAAAATACGTCTTGAAGAACTCGGTGGAGCAAATGATGATATTGAAAAAGAATACAAAGAAGTAAAAGAACGTGATGAATTTTTAGTACATGAAATTGAAGATCTAAATCTTTCTGTATTAAAATTACAAGAACTTATTACTGGTTTAGACAAACAGCTTAACGAACAATTTATATTAGGTATTGATAAAATCGGTGCTGAATTCAATCGTTTTTTTACTCTTATGTTTGGAGGAGGGGAGGCGAAATTGTTTTGTGTAAAAATACAAACTAGAAAAAAAGAAGGCTCGACTGAAGAAATGACAGAATTAGAAAATTCGCAGGAGGAGAATATTGCTCAGGGCGTAGACTTGGATGTAAAACTCCCCAACAAGCGTGTTCGTGGATTAAATATGCTTTCAGGAGGAGAAAGAGCACTCACATCAATTGCTCTTATCTTTGCCATGAGTCAAGTAAATCCGCCGATATTTATTATTCTCGATGAGACAGACGCAGCTCTTGATGAAGCAAATTCACGACGTTATGGAGATATGATTCAAGCACTCTCTACAAAATCACAACTAATTCTTATCACCCACAACCGAGAAACAATGAGCCGAGCAGGTATTTTATACGGAGTAACAATGAGTGGAGACGGAGTTTCCAAATTATTATCTGTAAAATTTGACGAAGCCATAGCAGTTTTGGAGTAACCTACACAAAAACAACCACTTGCAAAAGTGTCTACGCACTTTCTCATAGCTACGTCTGGCAAAAGACGTAAAGTTTAATCTTCTAATTTATCAGGTTTGTCAATTGCTCGAACATCAATTTCTGCGGACTCGCCAGTTATGCGGGTGACGTCTTTGTCTATCTTGTTGAGTTCTTTGTACCCAGCATTGTAATGACCTACTGTGGTGGATAGTGTATTGCCTAATTTTTTATAAAAATCTTCGTATTTAGAGATGTGTCCACTTAATTTTTCTACATTTTTAATAATATCCTGAGCTTTTTCTTCAATCTCTAACGCTTTTAATCCCTGTAATACAGTCTGTAAATATGCCAAAAATGAAGTAGGAGAAACGATGATAACTTTATACTTCCCTGCTGCTCTTTGTATTAAATTTTCTTCTCCTGCACCTACTTTGTTTGATAACAAATCATAATATATACCTTCGTGTGGAATAAACATAAAAGCAAAATCAGTAGTATTTTCAGCAGGTCTAATGTATTTTGCAGTTTCAGTAATGCGTGATTTCAAGTCATTTATAAAAACTTTTTCATGTATTGCTCTATCAGCAGGCTCTTTTGCACCTACTAAACGATTGTAATTATCAAGAGAGAATTTGGAATCAACAGGAATAATTTTGTTCTTTACAAGAACAACAGCATCGACCGTGTCGCCATTTTCAAATATATACTGCATCTTAAAGCTTTCTGGGGGTAGAACATTTTGAAGGACAGTTTCTAAATAATACTCACCTAAAATCCCGCGTTGTTTTGGATTTTTTAGAATATCTTGCAGTTCTTTTAGTTGTTCAGCCACAGTAAAAACTTGTTTTGAGCTTTCTCCTACTTTAGTTACGCTTTTCACAACATCGCGTAATTGCTCATTCATTTCTTTATTTATTTCCTGCATTAGATTCTTGCTTTCTTTAAACTGCAATCTATTTCCTTCTTGTATTGCTTTGTTGCTTTCACTCAATCGGGAATTAATTGTGCGTGTTAGATCTTGCATTTGTTGCTGAATAAGTAACATGCTTTTGTCATCTGTTTTTTCTAATTCCTTTTTGAAAAAAAAATTGTATATCTGCACAAGCAAAACAGCAACAATAGACACCAGCAATAATATTTGAATAACTTCCATAATAATTTTATTTTAACACACTCCTGTCACAGCACCCTACAACTACGTCGTCATTAGAAAATGTCTACAAAATGTGTTCTGTTTACACATTCTTATCTGGGAAAAATAATACTTTACCTGTCTCAACAATAATTACTGAAATAACACCAGCAATAATTGGTAAAATAATCAAATCCCAAGGTAGTGGTGTGTAGGAAAGTAAATTTTGGAAAAATGGAATAGTCAAAACTACTGTTAGCATAATTAAACTAATCACAAAAGAACCAATAAAAAATACGTTCGTATGTATTGGAATCTTCCATATCGGTGTAGATAAAGACCGAAAAGCAAACGCGATAAATAACGAGTCCAAAGAAATCGCTAAAAACATCACGCTTCTTAAATGCTCAATAGAAATCCCTAGGTGCTTAACATACAAATACAAAGCTACAGTAATTATATTCAGCACCGTCACCACAAACGCCATAAACCACAACATCTCTCTTGAGAACAAGCCCTCTTCATGTATATCGCGCGGTTTTCGTTTCATTGCTTTTTTGTCGCCTTTTTCAAATGCAAATGCCACACTCATTAACCCCTCTTCTATCATATTCGCCCATAAAATCTGAGCGGGTAAAATCGGTATCGCCGCCGATGTAATCATCGCAACAGATATCAACGAAACCTCCGTCAAACTTGTTGATAATAAATAAGCGATAATCTTTCTCAAATTTGACACTATCCTCCTTCCCTCTTCAATTGCAAAATACACAACCCCAAAACTGTTTTTTACTAAAATTAAATCGGAGGCTTCTTTTGCCACTTCAGTTCCTGAGCCAATTGCTATTCCTATATTTGCACGACGCAATGCTGGTGCATCATTGATACCGTCGCCTGTCATCGCCACCACCTCACCGCTTTGTTGCAATATCATTGCAATACGTAATTTTTGTTTAGGCAACACACGAGCAAACACACTAACGCTTTGTAATGCAATCAATAATTCCTCATCGGATAATTTTGATATATCATCTCCTGTTAAAGCAATATCATCTACTCCTGCAATAAATACCTCTTGTGCAATTGAAAGTGCGGTATGAGGATTGTCTCCCGTCACAAGAACAACTCTAACTCCTGCAGATTGCACACCTTTGATTGCTTTTGGCACATCAGCTCGAATAGGATCATCCATAACTAAAATACCTGCCAAAACTAGTTCATCTAGCAATCTTGGCTCGTCTTCTGGGATGTTGTCGTATTCTACTTTTTTATACCCTACGGCAATCAAACGTTTGCCTTCTTGAGTATATTTGGTCATTATCTTTATGAGCTGTGTTTTCACCTCATCATAAAGCACCTCTTCTCCTGATGTGCGAAGAATCTTCGATGATTTGTGTATCAGTAATTCAGGGGATCCATTTACACACAGCCGAAAAAACTCTTTATCTTCTGCAAGTCCAGCTGCGAACCTGTTTTCAGATGTAAACGCCATATAGTCAACACGATTTGACCGTAGGCTGTTTTTATTTTCTGTAATTCCCACCAGTAGTGCAGATTGTAAAATCGCTTTCTCAACATCGTCGCCACGTACATAGGCTTTGTGTCCGCGATCATCAGTATACGCATCTGTGGCTGTGAGTGCCGTATTGAATAATTCATGAACAATATCATGCTCCTTAAAATCTTCATCAGGAACAAAAGCTCCATCTTCCACAAACAATCCTGTGACAGACATTTTTGCCTGTGTAAGTGTTCCTGTCTTATCAGTTAAAACATAAGTAGTAGAACCAAGTGTTTCTGCAGCAAGTAAATTTCGCACCAGTCCGCCTTTTTTCAGTAAAGCATCCATTCCAATCGCTAAAATAATAGTGACCGCAGCGGGTAGCCCTTCTGGGATTGCGGCAACTGCAATAGCAATTGCCATAATAAGCATATCGTGTACAGACTCACTTTGTATTATTCCAATAGTAAAAATAAATAACACCAGCCCTGCAACCACATAAAGCATGACGTTGGATATTTTTTTTATTTCACTTTGTAATGGTGTATCCACCTCTTCTACATCGCGCATGCTTTCTGCTATTTGACCAACGGCAGTTTGATCTCCTGTGGCAACCACCACTCCTATACCAAAACCTTCAGATACGAATGTTCCCATCCATGCCATTGACGACTGCTCTGCAAACGAAATTCCAACTGCAACAGCATCTGTACTTTTCTTAACTGCAATCCATTCCCCTGTAAGTGTCGATTCATTTATATGTAGTTTTTTGGAATGCACTAAACGAATGTCCGCAGGCACACGTACTCCAGCTGACAGTACAACAATGTCGCCAATGACTATTTCTCGGGACGGAATTAGATGCTTCTTTCCATCTCGGATAACTGTTGCAACTGACACTTGGGACTTGGACAATTTTTCAAATGCACGAGACGCCTTTCCTTCCTGAATCACTCCAACTAAAATTGCAACAAACAATGCTAAAGAAATAACAGCAGAATCTAAATATTCGCCCAAAACTAAAGTCAGAATAAGCGCCAACACAAGCACAAATGCTATAGGACTTTTAAGTTGAGATGCTATCCTTCCTAATAAGGTTTGTTTTTTTGCTTGAGTGAATTCATTTATGGGGTTTGTTTTTTTTCTATCTAATACCTCTTTCATTGTAAGCCCAGTTTTTGCGGATCCTACAACCGTAAGAACTTCACGATAATCATGAGCGTGGTACGCGTATTTTCTCTTCTGCACATCTTTAGAACGTACAATCTTAACTAATGAACTTGTAGAAGATGTCGACATAATGTTAGTATTATAGCAAGTTACAACAATATAATTATATCAATATGACACTACATGAGGACATCAAATCGTCGCTACAAAACGCAATGAAAACAAAAAATACCGTGAAATTACGAGTAGTGCGTGGATTATTAACAGCATTTGTAAATGAGCTGGTGGCAACTGGTAAAACTCCACAAGATATTCTCACAGATGATGAGGTTCTTATAGTAATTAAACGAGCTTCAAAACAACGCAAAGAATCAATCGCACAATACCAATCAGCGGGACGAAACGAATTAGCAGTCCCAGAACAAGAAGAATTAGAATTACTTGAATTATACTTACCTAAAATGATGTCTCAAAACGAAATTCGCTCCATAGCAGAAGCTCAAAAATCTAAGCTTGGTATTGAAGATAAAAGTAAAATGGGCATATTAATCGGAGCCATCATGAAAGAAACCTCTCAAAAAGCAGACGGCTCTGACGTAAAAGAAGTCACAGAAAGTTTATTTAAATAATGTTTAATTAGGTTAATTATGTCAGAAAATATAAAAGACTACCGATCCCCCGAAGAAATACGTGAATCCACTTTAGTGGAACTAAGAAAAACGAGAGCTGACATCAAAAATATGATAAATAATCCAGGTATTAATACAAAAATAGATCAATCAATATATGGAACAAACGAAACTAAAGAATTAAACAAACGACTAGAGTGTGTAAAACAAAAAATTAAAGAACTAGAAACTGCTCAGGGAAAAATTATATCGAATACATAACAACAATACTGGATTG
>CAZADB010000016.1:0-10428 GCA_964483835.1 uncultured Candidatus Saccharibacteria bacterium | reverse complement strand
GGGTTCGTTATTTAGGGTTTCATAGTCTAATTTTATGGTTTTACGTTGGATGGTTTGTTGGGGATTGTATCACTACATTTTCTAAATTCAGATGGAACATGTCATCTTTCTCAATTATTTTTAATTCTTTTATGTGAAGTTTATATTCAGGAATACTTCTAGAGACTAATTTCCAAAAATTTTCTCCATGATTAAGTTCTGACAAATGGCACAGCTCATGCACAATAATATAATCTTGCAGATGAGATGGTAAAAAAATTAATTTGTAATTAAAATTTAAATTCTTTAATGAAGTGCAACTTCCCCAGCACCTTTTTTGATTACGAATGGCAATACGGTTATAATTAAAATTATAAAATTGATTCCAGTAATCAACACGGGCAAGAATTACTATTCTAGCCTGCTCTTTATTAGAGAGATAATGTTTTGTTACAGAACTTACTCTTCTTTTTTTTCGTTTTAAAATCCAATACATAAATAAATCCCTATCCAAGCCACAATATGTTCTCACTCTTTTAGGGTCTGTGGCCGAATAGGGTTTTGAGGAAAATTAGAAAATTCAAAGAAATACGAAGTAAAAAATTAATGAGTAATAGCAAGGCTATTTTGAAATTAATTTTGACAAGTATTTCAAAGAATTTTTTTATTTTACCAAAAGTCCTATTCGGCACCAGACCCTTTTATAGCGAAAGCTATAAATATAATCACCGCGACTGTAATACTGCTTGCGTGATGTTGTTCAAATTCAGCTTTCGTTACGCAAAACATACAACATCCGAGCTAAGCGTATTTGGTTGTAGTCATACTTCTCGTTTGCCGCTTCAAAAATTGGCTTGAGTCTTTCTGTTCCAACTTCATCCATTATTTCTTGAAGAAGCTCATACTCTCCTTCCCAGTCTTTATAACTTATTTTAATTGGCTGAAAATTATCTCCTGTAATCTCTTTACTGGCAACAAGCTTTTCTAGATGTCCCCAAATTGTAGTCTCACCAACATTACGTTGTTTAGCAATTTCTGGAACGTTTTTACCTTCCAATAATGCTTCTTTTGTTAATGTTTGAGTACTTTCTTTCTGCACTCGTTCGTATCCTTTTTTCTCAATAATTTTAATTTCGCCTGATACGTATTTACCGCCACATGCTTGTACGAAATTTTTATGCATCTGTTCACTTTCGTTGTCTTCCATTTCTGCAAAAGCCTGTTCTGCTTGTTTTGACTCATCACGAAATCGAGCATCTATGGTTATGATTTTTGGATCTACACGAAGTGCCATCTCACTCATTCCTAAAATCTTTAAGCCATCAAGCGTTCGCACTCTTGATAGCGCGACATATCCCTGACCAAACACAAATGCTTTGGAAAGATCCATCTCTACGGCATCCAGTGACATTCCCTGACTCTTATGTACCGTAATAGCCCACGCAAGACGAAGGGGTATCTGCGTGACTTCCGCAAGAACTTTTCCATCTTCAGCAAGACTCCAGTTTGTTTCCTCCATTTTAATTCTTTTTCCTTGTGTTGTTTCTATTACAGGCATTCCATTCCCTGAATCAAAAGTAACAATTTTTGCAAGAGTGCCATTGACATAACCAGCTTCAAAATTATTCTTTGTACACATAACCATTGCCTCTTCTTTTAATTCAAGTAATTCAGGAGAAAGGCAAGTTTTTGCTAAACCTGCCTGCATCTGCTTATTTCCTTTTCCAGACATTTTGAAACTTCGAGATTTACCAGAGAGCTGTTTTAATTTGCTCATATTCATATTATCCACATCTGCATTGTGAGTAAATAATTTTGTAGGTTCTATTCCCTCATACGCAATATCTTGCTGTTCTTGCAAAAGAGTAAAATGCTCCTCTTGCACGTCATTCATTCGAACAGACTTCAAGAGTCCAAGAAGCATTTCATCATCCTGTCTATACTGATCAGTCATGTAGCAAATAAGTGGATGAGAATCGTCCCACCCGCGAGATTCAAATGCATAACGCATCACATCACCACGTCTAGTAACTGGAGGTAACTGGAAAAAATCTCCCACAAATACAACTTGTATACCTCCAAACGCTTCCATATTTTGACGAATACTTTTACAAACAATATTCACCATATCCACCAACTTTCCATCAAACATAGAAATCTCGTCAATTACAAGCACTTTGGCTTTTTTAACTCTGCGTATTATTTTTTCTTTTGAAAGAATTTCTTCAAGATCATATTGTGACAACTGATCTCGTGTGCCAATGCCACTCCATGCGTGTATTGTCATTCCGCTGATGTGTGTTGCTGCAATTCCAGAAGACGCAGTGACGGCCACATTCACCCCGCATGCTTCAAGGTATGCAATATATTGATTTATCACGTATGTCTTACCCGATCCGGGTTCGCCAGTGAGGAATACATTCCCGCCTGTCTTCAATATCTCAAGCGCACTATCTTGTGTCATAATCTGGATATTCTACCATAATTTTTATATTAGACTTTCTTCATTCTTATATACATTTGATACACATAGTTTTGCTTAAATTTTTTTATACATGATATAATTCTACACATACTTAAAAATATCGACACATATGGAACATAATATAAAACAAAACAATACTCAAGCAGAAATGACGAAGCAAAGTAAAGTAAATACATTAATTATTCCTATTTCTATTGTTTTGGGATTTGGATTGATTGCGGTAGCTATTTTTTTCTCTGGTGGAATTTCGTCAAAATATACAGCAGAGTCTGATAATCCAGCAGAAATATCATCCATTCGTCCCGTAGACGAAACAGACCATATAAAAGGAAATCCAAATGCTCCCATTATTATTGTAGAATATTCCGATTTTGATTGTCCCTACTGCAAAAAGCATCATGAAACAATGACCAGAATTATGGCTGAATACGGCCCATCTGGTAAAGTGGCGTGGGTGTATCGACATTTTCCTATTGCACAACGTCATCCAAATGCAGTAGGTATTGCGCTTGCTTCTGAATGCGTAGCGGATCTCGGAGATGATGATGCGTTTTGGGAATTTGCTTCTTTCGTATTTGTAGAACGAGAATTAAATGAATTAACAAACATGACTAAATTAAGCTCATTTGCAATTAGAGCAGGAGTCGATGAAGCAGAGTTTAATGCCTGTGTTGCAGAAGAAAGATTTATTGATAAAGTAAATGCAGATGCTGCTGATGCTCAAAGAGCAGGTGCTCAAGGAACTCCACATTCTCTTGTTCTTGTGGGAGATCAGCAAGGTGTAATAAGTGGTGCACAGCCATATGAAACAATAAAACAAATTATCGACACGCTTATACATCAAATTGAGACGGATGTTATCTAGATAAACGCAAGCTTTTGTTACCCACTAACGTTATATATACAGACCACTGGCTTGCTTTGCCTTCACCTGGCGAAGTGTGGGATCGTGACTGCCTATCTGCTTTGATTAAATCCCTATCATACGATTAATCGTATGATAGGGATTTTTGTGGGATTAGGTGTGTTTTTTTAATAATTCAACCAGATGACAATAATCCCCTTCGTCACACGCTGATTGTAAAAATGTACCTGATATAATTTCTTTGACTGTGGAAATGATTTCTATTTTAAGAGAATCTATCTCTTGACTGGTTATTGTAAATACCTCTTCGTGTATCATGCCTTTTGCGTCTGGCTCAACAAATGACAGGACTCCAGTATCACAACGATACCTGTCATTATCGTATAACGACAGAAGCAGTGCGTAGAATACCAACTGTCGTTTATATCCGCCGTCGGAATTTTTTGTGTTGCCTTCTATCACATTTCTAGTTTTTGCTTTTCCTGTTTTGTAATCTACTACTTGATAGACAATTCCATTTTCATCTATATCAAGCCTGTCCAGTTTTCCTGTGAGTGTAAGTTCAGGCAATTCAGATATGCCAGTTTGTAGCACCACACGAATATTAAATTCTTCTTGGGTAACTTTTGGTAATTTTACTTTAATGTAATCAAGGTATGGATACAAAACCTCTAATCCTTTTTCTAACAAGCGTACATATTCTTCTTTTGTAATAGGTAATTTATTTAACTCATTTTCTAACATGCTTTTAATGGCTGTATCGCTAGGGAACTTCTTTTTTTGAGTATTATGTTTTGTGGATTTCTCTAACACATTATGTACTGCGGTTCCAAATTGCATATACATCTCTTGTGTTTCAGGGATACGTAACACATTACGGTAAAAATAATCCCACGGATTACGTAAGTAATTATTTAAAGATGTTGCAGACAATCCCCTATTCTTTAGCATACTGATTAATAATACAGAATCTATCTCAATTGATTTATTCTTTTTTGTCAACGAAGCAACTGGTATGAAATTAGACTCTTCTTTAGTAGTTTCTTTTGGAATTAAAAACTGACTGTCCATATCATCAAATAATCGAGTGGGAATTAATTCTTTTCCATCTACATTTTTGTCAGAACATGACAGATGAAGTTTTGTTTTGGCTCGTGTCATCGCAACATACAATAATCGTCGCTCATCGTCTGTTGCGTCCATATCAGATTCATTTACATATTGAGTTAAAGGAATATCAAAATACACACGCCTTGAAATACCTCCCCACAATCTATCGTACAGGTGAGGTATAAACACTGTGTTAAATTCAAGTCCTTTTGATTTATGGGCAGTCATAACCTGAACTGAATTAGGATCTGCAGATATATAAGGAGCGTTTAGAGGCAAATTATATTCAATACGTGTTGTCAGCATGTTGCTCACTTCTTGCAAAGTTCCTATTCCGTCACATAGAACCATCTCTTCTATCTCATCATACAAACGTCTCACAACTCTTGCTCCCTCAAACATATCTTCTGACATTACATGATTTAAGAATCCGCTCTCTTGTAGCAAAAATTCAAGAACACGATGAGGAGCTTCATGCACTTCTCTTTTGCGGGCTTCTTGCAAAACAGTATACACTCGGTGGGCAGCATCAATATCATCTAAACCTAATTCTTTTAGCTTGTGTTTATCACACAATATCTCGATAAGCGTACATTTGTAATTTCTTGCTGATGTGATTTTGATTAAATCATTTATTGATATACTCCAATATGCCCCATGCAAAAGCGCAAATAATGCACTTTCATCTTGATCAAATATCACTGCCTTCATAAGAACCTGAATTGTATGAGTTATCGGATGTTTCAGTATATCTCCATCGGCAGATGCGGTAACGGCTATCCCCTCTTTACGAAGCAATAGTGCAAAAGACTCAACTTCTCGGTTTGTTTTTACAATAATAGCTATCTCATCTGGGGCAACTCCTTTTTTTATTTCGTTTTTAATCTTACTAACAAGCCACCCATCTTCAACTGCCTGATGAGAAAAACATCGCTGTGTAACCTGTGAGTTAGACACCAATTCAGATGAAAGCGGAATACGTAGATTTTTTAATGGACCTTGCTCCACTCCAATCAAGCTATGAGATGCGTCTAAAATCATCTGTCCAGAACGGTAATTTTTTGTTAAAGAAATAGTTTTTGTACCTTTGAACATATCTCCAAAATATAAGAAATTCTCAAGTGATGCGCCTTGAAATCTGAAAATTGCCTGCTTTTCATCTCCTACTACAAAAATATTAGGTGAATCGTGATATGAGCATAAAATCTCAAGAATTTTATTTTGTGAACCATTTACATCTTGATGTTCGTCAGCAAGAACGTATTGATATTGCTCCTGCAAATCGCGAAGCATATTTTCATTTTTTGAATTTGATAATGTTTTGACTGTTTGAATAATCATGTCCTCAAAATCATAAAGTTTTTTATCAATCAATACAGATTCGTATTGTCTGTATATATTTATCAATTCCTGATTTTTTACTATAACTTTTTCTTTGTTGGAATATTCACCTCGAATCTTCCCTTTATGAGCACCTTTATCATGAATTTGTTGTATATTTTTTAATTCGTCTTCTTGTTTAGAAATTATTTTTGCAAAATCATTCGGTGTAATATATTCCTGCTTCATTTTGCTAAATATATTTCTAATATGATTAACATAATATCTTGGGTTTCCAGAAGGGCGAAGAAGTTTTGCGCCACATGAATCAATAATTGTTTCAATAATTGTAATTTTTTCTATATCACTTGCAGGTCTTCCTCCGACAATACGTTCGTATGCATCAGGATAGTCCTTAATCAGTTTTTGTGCAAAACTATGAAAAGTATATATAGGCACTTGATATGCACGCGATCCTATATATTTTCGCAAACGTTCACGCATTGCTTTTGCACCAGAATCGGTAAACGTTAATGCTAGAATACTTTCTGGCGAAGTGTCAGTTTGTAGAAGAATATTCGCAATTCGCAGTGTCAGTATTTGTGTTTTACCGGTACCAGGTCCTGCAATAACCATTACAGGCCCTTCAATTGTGTCAACCGCATCTTTTTGAGAAGTGTTCAAAGAAGCGTACGCTTCTTTGAACACTTCTCCTAAATCTTTTATTTCAGTACTCATTCCATCAGTATATCATCTGCTTTTCAATTACTCTAAAATTACACAAATATTCATGTTAGTCAGACTAACATAATCTCAAGGTTAATCTGACTAATATAATTATTGGGACTCGCTATGTTATATGGGTTTATTATTAGATTATTAATAATTTTGCGTTACAATAAATATAATGCCGAAGATTGTTAAAATAAAAGATATTCAAAATCCATCTGATGTTGCTGGAGATATTCTAGACCATGTCTTACACGAAACTTCAGAAATCACTCAAAGAGAAAAAAAGTCTGAGGGCACTGTAGCTAATGAATTAAAAAGTAAAAGTGTGATAGATAGTGAATCGAAACGTATACAATCTCGTGTACTTTTTATTACCCGTGACGCAAATGTTCTAGAGAGTAACTCTACTGCACAAAACTACTTAAAAAATTTAGAGGAAATGTTTGATGAAGTGCATATAATTGTTCTTGGTTTATCAAAACGAAATATTACAATTAAGAGAGTCTCTTCAAAAGTTTGGATATACCCAACTGCGTCTAAATATTTTCTACAACAACCATTTAAAGCATACTCAATAGCAAAAAAGCAACTTCAATTTACTGATGGCTTTAGGCCAGATATTGTGGTTGCTATGGATGTATTTGAATCAGGCATTGCTGGATATTTTATTGCAAAACATTTCAATCGTGAACTACAGCTACATCTAACAGAAGATTTCTACAATTCATCTTTTAAGTCTGATGAGAAGCATAATGCAAAACGTTTAAGATTTTCAAAATTTTTACTCAAAAGAGCTAAAAATGTTTTAGTAAGTACAGACACACTTAAGTATCACATTGACAAAAAATATCCAAAAATAAAAAATATATCATTACTGCCTAGATTTTTTAATCTAGCTGAAACATTATCTAAATCAAAAATCCCCCAAATTAAAAAAATATATTCACAATTTGCATTCGTTATTCTTTTTGTAGGAACATTAGATAATCGCAGTACTCTATTTCGATCAATTGACTCAGCTAGAGTTATTTTAAGAACTCCTAGCATCGGGCTTGTGGTTATTGGAGATGGTCCCAACAAAAAGGAATTTCAAACACGAGCGAAATTACTTGGAATTGATACTCAAATTATTTTTACATCAAAAGTATCTGATATTGTCGAACATATGCAATCATCAGACTTATTAATATGCACTGACACAAATAGCGAAAGCGAAGAAACAGTAATCACAGCTGCAGCAGCGGGTCTGCCTATGTTAATAGCTAAAACCGAACTTAGAAATGATTTATTCACTGATGGAGTTGATTCGTTCTTATGTGAACCAGAAGACACACAAGAGTTTGCAGGCAAGTTAGTTAAGTTTTTAAATAAAAATGTTTTACGACTACAGTTTTCAATAAATGCACGAGAAGTTGTAAGTACACGAATTGAAGAAAGTCCCACTATGTATAGACGCACAATACGAGACTTAATTGAGGAAGTTATTCATAAAGCAGAAGATGAGTAGTGTGTAAAAACACTTAAATCACTCTAAATAATAAATTATGTTTTTTCTAGATTTCTTGGGGCTTTGTCCTGGCGAATACGGACAATCAGAAGCTGGATTGCTTCCACACCAGAAATGTCCAGTTATTTGCTTGAGCGTGTTTTTATTTTTAGTTTGGTGCTTCTGTTCTTGTCTACTTTTGGTAATTTAATTTCTAACAGCCCATGTTTTTCTTGAGCTTCAGCTTCGTCTATTAAAACTTCTTCTGGGAGTAAGAGCGTGCGTGTAAATGATCCCCAAAATAATTCACGGTGATAATAATTTTCGTCAGTTGCCTCTTGGTATTCCTCTCGAATTCCCTTTATTACTACCATGTCACGAGTAATAGAAATATCTAAATCATCAGGAGAAACACCTGCCACCAATGCCCGAATTACTACTGATTCTCCTGTATGATACATGTCCACAGGCAACTCTCCTACCTGCACTTCTTCTGACGGTTCGCCTTGACCAGAGAATTCAGAATCTTCGTCATCATAATGGCTGACAGATATAGTGTCATCTGTTTCGCCAAACTCATGGTCGTCACTTAAAATCTCATCTTCATGATTTGATGAGACTGATCCTGTTAACCTTTCCAGAAATGATAGTTTTTTCATAAAATTTTTGTATTTTTAGATGTTGTATTGTGATTATTTTTTAGCATTTTCACTTTTTCAAATATTACCATAAGTATGATAATACCGATCCAAACAGAAAGAAATACTAATAAAACAAATCCTCCCTTAGAGTCTATTATAAGAAAATTAAACACTGCATGCAATAGTATAGCAATGAATAACCCAAATGTGCCAAAGACGAGTTTTACATGATTGCTCTTATAATATGCCAAAGCAAGAAAGACTCCTATTGTGCCCGTTGCCAGGACATGCAGTAATGTTGCTCCTAAAAATCGCAAATGTGCGTTGGTTATAGCAGCCATCGTATCTCCTATCATAAGTGGATTTAAGATGAACAACATATTTTCAAGAGCTGAAAAACCAAGTGCAATAGCTATCATATATATTATAATATCAATTGGCTCATCAACAGCTTTATTCCAAAGGACTATAGCAAGAGCGACTGCATATTTTAATACTTCTTCTATGATTACCCATGCCAATATCAACTTATCACCAGTGTACAACTCCATAGCTAAATGTTGCAACGGTAACACTAAAGGTATAACCATCATCCCTCCTATAAAAGATAAGGCAATCAATAAAAGAGGTTCAGGATTTTTTACATCTTCTTGAAGCCAAAACCACAACCAAAATAAAGCGGGCACAAGACCGATAATAAAAGCGAGGATAATTGTTGTGATTTCCATTAAATTATTAGACTTGTTACCAAATAAGATTTTGATGAAAATTTTATAATTTTGTGCGAAAATTTCAAAAAATGAGGCAGAATATCTGGATATTTCAACGAATTTTTTGGAATTTGTAGCCAAAATTTGGAAATTTTGGCAAAAAAATTATTTGGTAACAAGTCTATTATATCAAACAACATCATTATAAATTAAACTGCTTTGGAATTGCTACATAACACCCTAAGATAAAATCTCTATCTGGTGATATAGAATACCTGTACCCAGAAACATGATTATATCCCCCGCACTTATCCACTTCTCCTTTGTATACTCCATAAATAGGAAATCCATCTCGAGCGTATCCGATAAGTGTATCTGAATCAAATGCAGAATATGTTGCAACTGAACTATTAAAAATCAGGAATCCATTTAAATCAACACCAATAATTTCACTAGGAACACATAAAGGCTGAGCCTTCTTTACAGGAGCAACTGGTATCTGAAAAACAATATCAGAAGTTGTTGTTACTTGCGTATTCAATATTACTTCATCAATTTCGCTATGCAAATTTATTTGGTCAGTCATATCTTCCCAATGCTCTACAAAATAAACACGTTGTCCATTTTCTATTCTAGTCTGCACTTGATTAAATGGCCATTTTGATACATACGATAGCGTATCATCTGTATCAAAACATTTTTGTAGTTGTACTACATTATGTACAGATGAAGGATGTGTTATTATTTCTGGAGATTCCACACTTGGCACTGGCTGTATACTTTGTTCAGAATTTGCAATTTTTTCTCGTAAGCGTTCAATAATTAATTGCCTATCAAGTTTATGTTCTGGGGAAACTGCCACTAATTCTAAATTATTCTCAGTAAAAAAAATCGTGTCATTCGTGTGTAAATGTGACACATCGCGTGACATTGTAAATAAAATTACTATAACCAAAAAAAATAAAGTCAGTATAAGTAACAACAAATCACGAGTGCTTATCATTAACACAAATTATAGCAAACAATCCAGAATTATTATACAACCCCCTTAGATTAAAGCTTGAACCTTACAGGTTCTGTACACCTTGTCGATATTTTCA
>CAZADB010000015.1:8235-10899 GCA_964483835.1 uncultured Candidatus Saccharibacteria bacterium | reverse complement strand
TTCTTTGAAAAAGTATCGACAACCACTTGCGAAAGTGTTTAGACACTTTCTCACAGCTTCGTTGGCGAAGACGACTGTGTAAACGAATGGTTCTATTGAAAATGGTTAATGTTTAATAAGACTTCAGCCTTCTTGCTTTTTTGTTCTGTCGGATTTTTTCTAGTGCTTTTGCTTCAATTTGTCTGATACGTTCTCTGGTGACGCCAAACTCACGACCGACTTCTTCTAGTGTATGATAAGTCCCATCAAGTAATCCATGTCTCATTTCAAGAATTTTTCTTTCCTTATCTGACAACATTCCTAGAATTTCTTGAATTTGATCAGATAGGATACTGTGTGACACTTCTTGATCAGGAGAAATCATTTTCTCGTCAGAGATAAAATCTGACAATCTCGACTTGTCATCATCGTCGCCAATTGGCAATTCTAATGAAATAGTGTCCTGACTAATTTTCTCAATTTGATATACTTTTTCTACATCAATTCCCATCTCTGTAGCAATTTCTTCTGGTACTGGATCACGACCAAAATCTTGAGCAAGACGTCTGGACACTTGCTTGTACTTTGCCATCGTCTCCACCATGTGCACAGGGATACGAATTGTTCTCGACTGATCGGCAAGTGCTCGTGTAATCGCCTGACGAATCCACCATGTTGCATAAGTGGAAAACTTAAAGCCTTTTAGATGATCAAACTTATCTACCGCCTTAAAAAGTCCGAGATTACCCTCTTGAATAAGATCAAGTAAAGTCAAATCAGGTGAGCGACCTACGTATTTCTTGGCAATAGAAACCACCAAACGAAGATTTGCTCTTGCAAGTAAATTACGTGCTTCTTCATCTTCGTCAAGTATACGTTGAGCTAGATCTCGTTCTTCTTGTGCTGTAAGTAGCGGATATTGCCCTATTTCTCGTAAATACATCTGAATAGAATCATGCCCGCTATCACTTCGACGATATGCGTTCTTTCGCTCTAGAACTTCTATTGAGGGATCTTCACCAAGCATTCCCCCACTTTGCAAGACATCAATTCCTGCAATTGAAAAATTTTCATACATCTCTTCCAAAAACGGAATATCCTTTTCAATCTGCGGGAAAAATTTTAGGATTTCGTCGTATGTAACATAACCTCGTTCGCGTCCAAGCTTCATTAATTCCCCTGATTTTACACGCATCAGTTTTTGGGATTTTGTTAATTTTTTCTCTACAGGTTTGGCTGGTGTTTTTTTCGTTGGTGCTTGTTTTATTTTTTGTGCAATTTTCTTTGCTGGTTTTTTGGCAATTGTTTTTTTAGCTATTGTAGTTTTTTTAACTACTTTTTTTGCTACTGGTTGTTTTGCCTTTTTTACGACTGTTTTAGCCGTTTTTTTTACTGGTTTTTTGGTTGCTTTTTTAACAGCCATAATGTCGACAACTATACGCTATTCTGTCAATTAGTCCATAGCTAGTTTTCTGCAGTAATGATATTAAGTATTTTTGATGGTACATAAATAATTTTTGTAATACTGCTGTTTGTTAGTCGTTTTGATAATGACGAGTCTGAGTATACTTCGCTCATGGCGATTTCCTCACTTGCATCAATTGGAATAGTTATAGATCCTCGAATTTTTCCGTTTATCTGAACTCCTATCGTTTTTTCATTATCAATAGTCAGCTTCATATCTGCCTGAGGAAACGACTCGATGTGTATAGAGGTTTTTTTACCAACCTTAGTAGACCAAAGTTCTTCTGTAAGATGTGGAGCAAATGGAGCCAGTATTTTCAAAAAAATCTCATAACTTTCTTTAGAGAGAGAGTTTTTCTCTACCAGATTAACAAAAATCATCATAGCGCTAATTGCTGTATTGAACTTATACACCGGAATATCTTGCGAGAGCTTCAGAATGGTCTTGTGGAGTAACTTCGTAACTTCTTGCGATTGAGTTTCTGCAATATGTTCTGATAGACCATACACACGCTCGAGAAAACGACGTACTCCAGCAATACCTCCCATATCCCACGGATAGTTAGTAGTCTCCGCGTATGGACCCATGAAGGCAAGGTACATTTTTACTGAATCAGATCCTACGCGATTCACGTGTTCATCAGGGTCGATGACATTTCCTTTTGATTTACTCATCTTGTTTCCGTCAGGTCCTAAAATCAACCCTCTGTTTATGCGTTTTTTATATGGCTCATTCTCTGTAACAAGCTTCATGTCAAGAAGTGCCTTTTGCCAAAAACGAGAATATAAAAGATGCATTGTGGTATGCTCTGCACCGCCAAAATATATATCAACAGGCATCCATTGTTTTTGCTTTTCAAGTGAAGTAAACATATCTTCATTTTTATTATCTAAGTACCGTAAAAAATACCACGAGGAATCTACAAATGTATCAAGCGTTTCCGCTTCAGGAGTCCAGTCTTTTCCGAATATTTTTTCTGTTCGTTCTTTTAATTCTTTACTCTTAGATAGAGGAGCTTCTCCAGTGGGCTTAAAGTCTACATCTCCTGGAAGAAGCCAGGGCAAATGCTCTTCTGGTACTGCGTGAGCCTTTCCTTTAGGATCATACACAATTGGAATTGGAACTCCCCAGTATCGTTGCCTGCCAACTGACCAATCACGTAGTCGATACGTATTAGTCATCTTCCCTCCAACTTTTTTGGTAATGGCTATTTTTGCTTC
>CAZADB010000015.1:0-8135 GCA_964483835.1 uncultured Candidatus Saccharibacteria bacterium | reverse complement strand
CTCATCATGCGCGGGTACTGCCATGATTGCTCCAGTTCCGTATCCAGCTAGTACATAGTCTGCGATATACACAGGAATTTCCTCCCCGCTTGCTGGATTAGTCGCAGTAACACCTTCTAGCTTCACCCCAGTTTTTTCCTTTGTATCATCAAGTCTATCTTGCTCTGCTTTCTTCTTAGATACATCGATATATCGATGTACTTCGCCCCAATTGGTGATGGAGTCTTTGTTTTTTTGTACGAGTTCGTGCTCGGGAGCAAGTACCATATAAGTTGCACCATAGAGTGTATCTGGACGGGTTGTAAAAACTGTAACTTCATCACCTGTAGAAAACTTAAATGGTATCTCTGCACCTTCAGAACGACCAATCCACTGTCTTTGCGAATCTTTGATTGACTCAGGCCAATCAAGGGTATCTAAGTCATCAATAAGTCTATCCGCATAATCCGTAATACGAAGCATCCATTGTGGCATGTTTTTTTTCTCTATCTCAGTTCCGCAACGCTCACAAGTATCGTCCGACAAGACCTGCTCATTGGCGATAACAGTATTGCACCCATTACACCAGTTTACCTGTCCTTTTCCTTTGTAAGCTATGTCTTTCTCAAAGAATTGAGTGAACATCCATTGTGTCCATTTGTAGTAATCTTGATCAGTTGTGGACGTAGTTTTATCCCATGAGAAAGACGCACCCATACTTGAAAGTTGGTCTTTCATGTAGTCGATGTTTCCTTCAGTCCATTTCTTTGGGTCTTTATCATTCTTGATGGCTGCGTTCTCAGCAGGAAGACCAAAAGCATCAAACCCCATAGGAAACATCATTTGCTTTCCTGACATACGACCATGCCGAACGTATATGTCAGGAATTGCAAAGGCGTACCAATGTCCTATATGTAGATTTCCTGATGGATACGGAAGTTCCACCAGCACGTATTCTTTTTCTTTAGAAACGTCACGTTCTCCTACATCATAAATGCCACTTTCCTTCCATTTTTCTTGCCATTTCTTCTCAATTTCTTGGTTATTAAATTTTTTATGCATATCTACAGACAATATAATTATGAATAAATAGTAACCTCTATTATGAACTCTTATATAAAATAGTCAAAAAAACAGAAATCAAGTTAATTCTGAAAAATCATAAAATATCTCTTCGAAGTTTTTAATATACCCTTTTTCATTGATATAGATACCCTCCATTTCATACAACTCTAATGATTTTTCTTCATTGTTATTATTTAACCACACCCTACCACCCGCATAAACAATACGGTGCCAAGGGACAACTCCTTGATTAGGAAATTTACTCAAAATTGCAGAGACGCTCCTGGCTGACTGCCCTCCTCCTCCTGCCGCTTTAGCTATTGAGCCATAAGTTGTTACTCTTCCTTCTGGAATAGAAATACCTAGCTCCCATACTCTTTGTGTAAATAATGTAGTCATAATACGTAAGTGTATCAAACTATAATAAACTTTACACAAAGAATAAAATTGCAGAGTTTGTTAATTATGTAATAATGTAGGTATGAAAACTGATGATTTAAAAAACGCACCAAAATTATTTGCTGAAAGTATAATGATTGGATATACACCAGAACATTTTGTGATTGGGATAAGCTCTGGCAGTCAAGCTCAAATATACGCGCTGTCACCTGCTCACGCAAAAAGGCTCAATCAATACCTTACTCACGAATTACAATCCTACGAAAAAAAATATAGTGAAATCACTGCTGAATGGAATCCAAATGTAATCAGTCCTATACAAAAAACCAACCCACCATCTACAGAAAGTTAAAATTCAGAATTATGTAATGTCTTGCATTTACGTTTCCAAAAAATAGACTTGTTACCAAATAAGATTTTGATGAAAATTTTCTAATTTTGTGCGAAAATTTCAAAAAATGAGGCGGAATATCTGGATATTTCAACGAATTTTTTGGAATTTACAGCCGAAATTTGGAAATTTTGGCAAAAAAATTATTTGGTAACAAGTCTAATACCAGACCCTATGATAAATCAAGTAGCCTGACTACGTTAGTAACGTACCGCATCTGAGTTTTGTGGATAGAAAAATAATTTATAACTTAAAATTAAATCATAAACTCAATCACATCTCCGTCTTGTACAATATATTCTTTTCCTTCTGTTCGTGTTTTACCAGCTTCTTTTGCGGCTGATTTACTTCCCGCAGACACGAAATCATCAAAAGAAATTACTTGGGCTCTTATGTATTTATCTTTGAAGTCTGTGTGTATTGCCGATCCTGCTTCGGGTCCAGTAGACCCTCTTGGCACCGTCCATGCTCTTGTTTCCTGCTCTCCTGTTGTAAAATAACTTATAAGTCCCAGTCGTGTATAGCAAGCACGGATAAGTTCGTCTACGCCGTTACCTATTGTGCCATATTCACGACGAAATTCATTTTTCTCATCTGACGGAAGGTCTTTTAATTCGTTCTCTACTCCAGCATCAACAATCACATATTCAAAATTATTTTCTTTGAAAAATGTAATCAACTCTTGCCATTGTTGATTATTTTGTTCATCTAAATTAAGAGCCCCATTCTTTTTATTGCAAACATACAAGAATTTCTTCATCGTTAGAAGATGCATATGATAAATCATTTTTATCTGCTCATCTGTAAAATCAAATGAATTGGCTAATTGACCTGTCTCTAAATGAGGCAACAGTTTATCGATAAGAGCAAGTTCAGCAGCTAATTCCTTGTTGCCTTTCTTAAAATCACGCTGTATTGTTTCCTGTCTTTTGTAAAGAGTTTCTATATCAGACATCACTAGCTCCAGGTTGATAATCTCAATATCATGTAAAGGATTAATTACTCCAGAAACATGGTGTACATCTTGATCTTCAAAAATACGAACTACTTCCATAATCATGTCAGTTTCACGAATATTTGCTAAAAATTTATTGCCAAGACCCTCTCCTGCAGATGCTCCTTTCACAAGACCTGCAATATCAACAAACTCAACCACCGCAGGCAGAGTTTTTACTGAATTTGATATATTAGAAAGTGTCTTTAATCTATTGTCAGGAACTGCAATCACACCAACAGACGGATCGATAGTACAAAAGGGATAATTCTCAGCTGGAACGGAATTTTGTGTCAAAGCATTAAAAAGTGTTGATTTCCCAACATTTGGCAACCCTACAATTCCGACCGAAAGTGACATAATGAAAATTCTGGTAGATATTTTACCTAGCTCTACTTCCTAATTTCTCTAATTGAGAAAGCCATCTTTCTTTACGCGCGTCGTTTACTTTATTAGATGGTCCAAATGCAGATACAGCAGTATGCAAACCCGCAAATCCTAATATACCATGCTGAATTTCATTTGTGTAGTCGCCATATTTCCACCAAGTAGAAAATGGACTATGCGTTCCGGCTATAATAATCACTCTCGCAGTTTTGCCTTTTAAATGCTGATCTACTTTTCCTGTTTTTTTATTAAAATTAAACGCAAAACCAGGGAGCCATACCCTATCAAATAAACCCTTCAGTAAAGCTGGCATAGTACACCACCAATTTGGATACACAATCACCACATGATCTGCCCATGTGATACTTTCTTGTACATGAACCAAATCAGGTTCGAGTTCTTGAATTTCAGAATATCCTTTATGAAGTATTGGATTAAAATTAATATCTCCTAAATTTATACGACGAACATCATGTTCTGCATCTTCTGCACCAACTTGATAATGATCAGCCATGGTACCCGAAAAAGAATTCGTGTCTGGATGACCGAGTATAATAAGTATTTTTTTTACCATATGTATGTAGTATACACAATACTCGAGCCAGAGGAATGGGTATTGTGTTGATATGTTTTACTTATCGTCTAATTGATCCGTTTTGATTAAACTGTCCTTGTGTTCCTATTTGTTGTTTTACTAACTTTTCTTTCATTTCAGGACTCATTATTGCCATGATTTCTTTTTGGTATTTTGGTAATACTTTCATGGCTGCATTCATTTGATTATCTCCATTAATTTTCATTTCTGCCTGTAATTCTTTTGAGATTTTTTCAAATAGTTTTGGATCTTTCTCAACCATCGTCATAATCATCTCTCTTTGATCAGCAGGCACTCCTTTCAATTGTCTTGCAAGAAGTTTCTTAATCGCAAAATTTTTTACTTTTCCAAACATATGTCACTTATTATAACAACAATTTCCGAAAAAATAAACATCCGAATTAGATTACCAAAAATCTAACGATACTGTCTATGGTTAGATTTTTGGTAATCTAATTCGTTAGGTTGCGATACGTACATACACATGTTATGCTTTCCGTCATATAAATATGGCAATTAACGTACAAATAGAAAAAAATAATAACGAGAGTAGCGCAAATGTTATTCGTCGGTTTACCAAACGAGTACAGGGTTCAGGGATTATTCCTAGAATGAGAAAAAATCGTTACTTTATCCGTACTAAAAGTGAGAACATTCGCCAAGCAGGACGTTTGAAAAAGCTGAATAAAAAAGCAATATACGAAATGCAACTAAAGCTTGGAAAAATTCAAGAACGGATATATAAAAGACGATAGGTTTATACATAAAAAACAACAAGGGCGCCCTTGTTGTTTTTTTCTAATTATAGATCTGCTTTCTTATAATTTGTAAAGTATATTTTGCGAAATTTTGTTTAAAACGTAAATTGACGAAATAGATCACGCATAAAAGAACTATTCTTTTATGCGTGATTCAACAGAAACACTACGTCCTCATATTCAAAAATCCCTATCATACGATTAATCGTATGATAGGGATTTGGGTTTTAGTTTAGGAAAGTGAAGGGTTGGGGTAAGCAGTATTGTTGAATGTTATGAAACAAGTTTGAGATGAAATTTCGCAAAATATACTTTGAAGATTGTAAGAGGATAGGTCTATTAATAATCCTCAACTTTAAAAATAGAAAAGCCTCATATAATGATATACTTAATATATCGATAGTATTTATGAAAAAATTTCACATTACAAACAAAGCAAGAAAATACCCTTCTTTACCTTACGAACAGATTAAAAATGACATTCTGGGACATAGGTATTCTTTATCTTTAGTTTTTATTGGTGGTGATCGTGCGAAAAAATTAAATAAACATTACCGTGACATGAATTATATTCCGGATGTACTGTCTTTTCCCATTGATACAAATATAGGTGAAATTTTTATCACTCCTGTAGGGGCTACAAAAGAAGCTTCTAAATTCAATATGACTCAAGTAGAATATATTGGTTTTTTGTTTATTCATGCATGTTTACATTTGAAAGGATTGAATCATGGTAATGTAATGGATAAATTAGAGAAAAAATATTGCACAAAATATAACTTTTGTTAAATTATGAGTTCGGATAGAATTATTACAGGAATAGACGTAGGAACATATCAAGTGAAAGTGGTTATTGTTCGTATTTCAAAAAATAAAAAGGGGGGTAACCTTCCTCAAATAATTGGTACTGGATATGCTGAAAGTAGAGGCTTGCGAAATGGGTACATCATTAATGAGACAGATGTTATGAGAAG
The DNA here is from genome assembly GCA_964483835.1 of uncultured Candidatus Saccharibacteria bacterium. Taxonomy (GTDB): domain Bacteria; phylum Patescibacteriota; class Minisyncoccia; order Phycocordibacterales; family UBA918; genus OLB19. Next base: position 2,593 of record CAZADB010000015.1, on the reverse strand, counting down.
TGTTCGTAGTGCAGTTACACAAGCAGAAAAAGTAGCTGGAGAGGAGATAAAAAAAGCATATGTCGCAATGGGAGGAATTGGTATTGATGAAATTACATCCAGTGGCGAAATAATAACCTCTCGTGCAGATTCTGAAATTACTCAACATGATGTAGATCAAGCTATACAAGACAGTGAGGATCGTATTCTAGAGAATATACCAAACAGAAAAATTTTGCATGCCATTCCTTTGTCTTATCATATTGATGGTGAATTAGTTCTTGGTAAACCCTTAGGAAGAACTGGTACTAAATTAGAAGTAGAAACATTATTCATAATTACATTTGAGCAACATCTCAATGATCTTATTTCTGCCATTGAAAATATTGGAATTGTAGTAGAAGATATCATGGCATCACCTCTGTCTGCAAGTTTTGTAATGCTAACCAAAGCACAAAAACGTGCGGGATGTGTCCTTGCAAATATTGGTGCTGAAACAGTATCAATCGCTATCTTTGAAAATAATACACCCATATCTATCAAAGTCTTTCCATTAGGATCTAACGATATAACAAATGATATAGCTCTTGGATTAAAAATATCTCTTGAAGAGGCGGAAAAAATAAAACGAGGGGGAATGAGTAGCGCTGTATTCTCAAGAAAAAAACTTGATGAAATAATCGCCGCTAGACTAACTGATATTTTTGAATTAATTCAACTACATCTCAAAAAAATAAATCGGGATGGTCTTTTACCTGCTGGTATAATTATTACTGGTGGAGGTTCGGGTGTTGCAACTATTCAAGACATAGCCAGGGCATCACTTAAGTTACCTTCTCGCATTGCCACACTAGATCCGTCTCAAAATGGTAAAATTCGTGATTCATCATGGGCAGTTGCATACGGATTGTGCATGTGGGGAGCCAGTGATGAAGAAAAAGATTCTTCAGTAGGAATTGCTAAAAAAACAAAGAGGACTATATTAAATTGGTTTAGCCAATTCCTTCCATAGGTATTTAAAATGACTGTTTTTCAATCACACGAAAGAGATTTTTGTCAATATAGTGACAGATTATTATTAAGAGTGTAGTATACTGTTACTTATCAAATTGTCTGTTATGTGCTATGCAGTGTCTAAGTAGTTAGCAGTCATAAAATATTTATATAACATTATCATGGAACAAATAAAAACAGACGTAGAATCATTTGCCCGTATCCGTGTGGTGGGTGTTGGAGGATCTGGAAATAATGCTGTTAACCACATGATCTCAGGAAAAATTAAAGGAGTGGAGTTTATTGCAATAAATAGCGACGCTCAAGATCTTCATAACTCATTAGCAAAAAAGAAAATTCATGTTGGCAAGAATTTAACCCGAGGATTAGGTGCAGGTGGAGATCCAGAAATAGGAAGAAAAGCTGCAGAAGAAACACGTGAAGAAATCGCAAATTCGCTTAAAGGAACAGACATGATTTTTATAACAGGAGGCATGGGTGGAGGAACAGGCACAGGAGCAGCACCTGTGATTGCAAAAATTGCCAGAGAAAGTGGAGCTCTTACTGTTGGAGTTGTTACAAAACCCTTCCTATTTGAAGGACAAGAAAGAATGCGACTTGCATTACAAGGTATAGAGGAATTAAAAAATGAAGTTGATGCTCTTATTACCATTCCAAATGATCGACTACTTGCTATCGTTGATAAAGAGACGACGGTTAAAAGTGCATTCGGCATGTGTGATGATATTCTAAAACAAGCGGTTGAAGGTATTTCTGACCTGATTACAATGCCTGGTATAATTAATGTTGACTTTGCTGACATTCGTTCTGTTATGGAAAATGCCGGATCTGCACTTATGGGTATAGGAACCGCAAGTGGAGAAAAACGAGCCGAAGAAGCAGCTCAAGCTGCTATCAATTCCCCACTTCTTGAAGTTTCAATCACAGGAGCAAAAGGTGTCCTGTTTGCAATTGCAGGAGGAGACGATCTGGGGATGCTTGAAATACAAGATGCTGCACGCGTAATTACTGAATCTATTGATCAAAATGCACAAGTTATTTTTGGAGCAATAAAAGACGATAAAATCAAAAAGAATGAAATAAAAGTAACGGTAATTGCAACAGGATTCCCTGAATCAGATTTACGTCATGCAGAATCTTCAATCTCATCACGAGAATTACCAAAATTATCTTCTAAAGAAACAGATGAAGTTGGACGTAATCGAATTTTTAATTCTATTACATCACCGAGAGAAAAAAATGAACAAGAGGCAGAAAATGTTGCCACATCCGATCAGTCTGCATCAGTAGAAAAAAATACCGTCAGATCAAACATAAAGACCGATTCGCGTCCAGTAGATCCTATAGATGAAGATAATGAGGAAGACTGGGGGGCTGTTCCTGCTTTCTTACGTAGAAGTAAATTAAAATAATATTGCATCGAAGGCTCGCAAAGACGAACATCTATGTAACGTTATTCGTCTTTGTACCATTCTCCGTCTTTGCGAACCGAAGGTGTGAGAAAGTGTCTAAACACTTTCGCAAGTGGTTGTCGATACTTTTTCGAAGAAAAATATCATACAACCTGAACAGCATCTGTAAGATGAGAAAGTGCGTAGGC
>CAZADB010000014.1:0-10990 GCA_964483835.1 uncultured Candidatus Saccharibacteria bacterium | reverse complement strand
GGAACTGTTCAGGTTGTATGATATTTTTCTTTGAAAAAGGGGGAGTGTGAACAGATGGCGTGAACTTGTGCAGGGCATCTGTTTTCTGTATCCTAGTATGTATTAAAAGCAGTGCTTTAGATAGGTAGATTTCAAATATTTTGAAATCTAAAATTTGAAGCACTTATAAAAATAATTACATAATGCAAAAACAAACTTTTGAAGTAGACATTGCAGGAAAAACTCTTATTGCTGAATTCACAGATCTTGCCAATCAGGCAAATGGATCAGTTATTCTTCGTATGGGCGAAACTGCAATTCTTGTTACAGCGGTGATGTCCTCGCGTGCAAGTAATATGTCATATTTTCCACTGTCAGTGGAATTTGAAGAGAAATTTTACGCAACTGGAAAAATGCTCGGCAGCCGATTTATGCGTCGAGAAGGTAGGCCAAGTGACGAGGCGGTATTATCTGCACGAATGATTGATCGCACTATCCGTCCGTTGTTTGATCAGTCCATGCGAAATGACATTCAAGTAGTGGTGACTGTACTTGCTCTTGGTGACGATGATCCAGATGTGCTGGCGGTTATTGGTGCATCAATTGCACTTTCTGTTTCAAACATTCCTTGGAAAGGTCCAGTTGCATCTGTGCGAATAGCTCAAACAAAAAACACAAAGGAGGTGATTATTAATCCAACATACCATCAAAGGAAGAATGAGGATATTGAACTTGAAATTATAACATGCGGAAAAGACGGGAACATAAACATGGTTGAAACTACCTCATATGAAACTTCCGAGAGTGATATTGTTTCTCTCTTTGAAAAAAGCATCGAAATACACCAAGCAATTGAAGCATTTCAGAAAAAAATCATTAATGAGATTGGAAAAGATAAATTAGAGTACGTTCCTCCGGTGTTATCCAATGAAATTCATGCGTTATTTACAGATGAATTTCAATCACAGTTAACAGAAGTTGTATTTTCCTCTCGTCCGGGGAAAAAACATATACAGGAACTCAGGAATATTTTTGTTGAAAAAGTAAAAAGCCTCGACGGCGAAGTGCCCACAGAACATCTAGAAGCATTTTTTGAAAACGAGGTAGATAAAGAGCTTCATCGTGGAGCATTGGAAGATGGAAAACGAGCAGACGGAAGAGGTGTGGATACAGTTCGAGAACTATATGCTCAAGCTGGCGGAGTGTCGCCAGTACTGCACGGCTCTGGTATTTTCTATCGAGGAGGTACGCATATCTTTACAGCGCTTACTTTGGCGGGTCCTGAGTCCGCTCAGATTGTTGACACAATTGAATATCAAGACAAGAAAAAGAAATACATACACCATTATAATTTTGCACCTTTCTCCGTAGGAGAGTCTGGTCGGGTTGGAGGATTTAATCGTAGAATGATTGGACATGGTTCGCTTGCAGAAAAAGCACTCATTCCTGTTCTTCCATCAGAAAGTGAATTTCCCTACACTATAAGATTGGTTTCGGAAACGATGGCTTCCAACGGATCAAGCTCAATGGGATCCGCATGTGCGTCCTCGCTTGCATTGATGGATGGGGGAGTTCCGATAAAGAGACATGTTGCAGGAATTGCCTCAGGTCTTATGATGAAAGATTCTGAAAATTATGTTTTGCTAACTGACATACAGGGACCAGAAGATGAGCATGGTGATATGGATTTCAAAGTAGCGGGCACACGAGAGGGAGTTACTGTAATTCAGATGGATGTGAAAGTTGAAGGAATTCCTGTAAAAATTCTGGGAGAAGCACTTGAAAAAGCAAAGCAAGCAAGATTGCATATACTCGATACAATGGAGTTAGAACTTTCCACAGCAAGAGAAAATATTTCCCCACGAGCACCTGAGATTGTAACGCTCACTATTTTGCCTGAGCAAATTGGATTAGTAATTGGAGGCGGTGGCAAAACTATAAATGCCTTAAAAGAAGAGTCGGGCGTAGAAGAGATTTCTATTGAAGATGACGGGTCAGTCTTTATTACAGGCAAAGACGGCACGGCTCGTAAAGCCGCTGAGAAAATTCGACTTCTTACTAAAATATATAAAGTAGGAGAAAAAATGAAAGTAACAATTACTCACATAGTAGACTTCGGTGCATTTGCAAAAATTGACGACCTTAACGAGGGACTCATTCATATTTCTGAAATTGCACCATTTCGAATAGAAAAAATGGATGGAGTTCTTTCTGAAGGTGAAGAAGTTGATGTGGTAATTTCTAAAGTAGATGATGGAAAAATCGGACTTTCTATCAAGCAAATAGATCCAGATTTTGCTAAAAGAAAAGGTTTGGAAGCAATCTAGTAGCTTCGTTATTCAGGGTATACAAACAGGCGCGTCCTTCGGACGCGCCTGTTTGTATACAAATCTCTAAACTGTATCAATAAACCATGCGATACTATACATATGAAAACAGGAGGAAATCGCTCCATCTCGCGTATCCGTACTTTTGACGGAGATGTTTCATATATTCGTGATTCTAAAACCACAACCCCTGCAAAAGTAAATGAAAAAAAGAAAGCCAAGGTAAAGAAAAGTGAAGTGAAGACAAAGCAACACGAAATAAGTAAGCCACTTCAAAGGACTTCGTCTGCTTCTGTGGCCAAAGCAAAAGATTTTTTAAATACAAATACTATATCTAATACAGCCACACTTCCAAAAATAAAAAAAGATCCAAAGAAAGAAATTCTACCTCCGACGATAGAAAAAAACCCAGTAAATATTCAATCAAAAACTCCGCATAAAATAACAAAGCAAAACACGGCAACTATAAAAGAAAGTATAAAAGAAGAATTAAACATAGTAAGTTCCAATCAAGAGATTGAAACTCTCCTTGCAAAAGAGTCAACCTACGATATTTCTAATAACAATCTAGAAGACGGTGTTCTTGTGACGAACAAACGACGTAAGAAATATAATTTGTTTTCTGAAATATTTAAAGCACTACAATCTTGGTTGAATATTAAGACAACAGAAATCACAACTACAAAAAAACCAATCCATACAATGACCAAAGCCGAGTCACGCATTGCAACAATTACTTACGCTGCTCGCGACAGTAAGCACGCTCCAAAAAGTGACCATGGTATAGTAATCAAAAAGCTGGAAAAGAAAAAAAGGAGGGAAGGCATATCTGAAGTAGTTGTGAAAAGTAAAGAAATGGCCCCAACACCAATATGGGGAGATGCAAGTGATGATGTGGTAGAGATGAAATCCGAGCCTAATGAAGATCCCCCGAGCTTACACCACGAGCTTATATCAACAGTAGAAACACAGGAAGTTGTTGTTATGGAGCCAAAAGTAGAAGTGCCAGTAGACATAACTCCAGAGCCACATTCAAAACAAGACCCCAAAGTGATTGAGGCTCCTTCGCCTAGTGTGAAACATAAGATTGCAGAACAACCAGAAACGCCCGTGAATGTTTCCGCAAAAATGAAGTCAGATAAAGCTACTAAGAAAAAACAGGAAAGAAAAGAAAGTTCTACACATAAATTCGCTCAACCCGCAACAAAAAAAATACCTATATCTGTATATCTGATTGTTATTTTTGGAGCATCGTTGATGGGAATTGGTGCAACCATGTATTGGTTCTCAAGCTCTGTTAAAACAACTGAGATTGAGATAGTTAGGATACCCTCCTTGTTTCAGGTTGATATAAAAACTCCAGTATTATTGACATCCGATATGAATGTAATACAACAACTTACAGAAATGTCTTTTACAACACGTGAAACAGTGTTGCTGTACCCAGCAATGATTGATGTGTATGGAAAAATAAACACAGTAGACACACAAGTATTTTTGAGGGCTCTTAATTTCCGTATGCCTGGATCTTTCACTCGAAGTATAACTGAAATAAATTTTGGAAATCATAATGGAACTGACCCGTTTATTTTAATGAGAGTTACAAACTTTGATACTGCATTTGCAGGTATGTTAAATTGGGAATTAGATATGAGCACAGATCTTTCGCCATTATTTGGGATGCCTGTTACTCAGTCTCATGATCCTCACTCGCGGACAGGAGAACAACTTCGGACGGCATTCTTCCGTGACACTTTTGTGTCAAACAAAAGTGTTCGTGTTCTGGTAAACGAAGGTGGTGTTGAGAAAATTTTATATTCTTTTATAAATCCAAATCTTATATTAATAACATCTGACACAAAAACATTTCAAGCTGTATTAAAATTGATAAAACCATAATTTAATTCTGATATATAATACAAACATGATTAACTACAACAAATATAAAAAAATATTAGAAAATGACTTATCAATCCTGACTTCAGATTTAGAGAAATTAGGAATTCAAAACTTAAACTCGACAGAAGACTGGATAGCAATCCCGGGTGAAGCAAGTGATGCGGAACCAGATTTGAATATCGCATCTGACCGAAGTGAAGATTGGCAAGTGCGAAGATCAACAGTCGCTTTTCTAGAAAAGAGATATAACAACATCAACAGAGCATTACAAAAAATAAAAGACGGCACCTACGGAGTGTGTGAAATTTGTGGAGAGGAAATCGAACAAGACAGACTCCAAGCAAATCCCGCCGCGCGAACTAACAAAGCACATATAAATGACGAAGTGTCACTTACGTAATAATCTATGCCAGTTTCAATCACACATACAGCACAAGGAAATATTACAAATGGAATTTTAGTAACCATTGAAGCCGACCTCTCAAGAGGTCTTCATGCTTTCTCTATTGTAGGTCTTCCTGGCAAAGCTGTAGAAGAAGCAAAAGACAGAGTAAGTGCTGCAATTAAAAATTCTGGGTTTAAATCTCCTAAGAGTCAAAATCATAAAATAATTATCTCCCTTGCTCCTGCTGATGTAAAAAAGGAAGGACCACTTTTTGATCTTCCTATTGCGGTGGCTTATCTTATTGCAAATGAAGATATTTCTATTGATAGCATTAGTCGAATGTATGTCGGAGAGTTGTCGCTTAATGGAGAAATTCGTTCAGTGAAAGGAATCTTAACTATTGTAAAAACAGCAAAAGAAAATGGGTTCACGGAGATTGTTGTCCCTAAAGGAAATGCGGAAGAAGCGGCTTTGGTTGAAGGTATTATTATTTTTCCTGCACAAACACTAAAAGATGTTCTGTCGCACGTCACCAATAATAAAGATAAAAAACAATTACTAAAAGCACAACCAGTTACAACTATTCCTCAAAAATGGATAGATGGATTAACCAAGATGGAAGATATTAAAGGACAGGAAACTGCAAAAAGGGGATTGTTAATTGCTGCCGCAGGACGACATAATGTAATAATGGTCGGACCTCCTGGCACAGGTAAAACAATGCTCGCCCGTGCATTTCAAGGAATTTTACCTCCTCTTTCCAGAGAAGAGTCTTTAGAAGTTACTGCTATTCAATCTATTGCAGGTGAGCTTCGTGGAAAAATAACTTCACAACCCCCATTTCGATCACCTCACCATACTGCAAGTTATGCATCATTGGTAGGAGGAGGAGCATACCCAAAACCAGGAGAAGTGACACTTGCACATAAGGGAGTTTTATTTGTAGATGAGTTTCCAGAATTTGAAAGACGTAGTATTGATGCGTTGCGACAACCTCTGGAAGATAGAGTTGTGTCCATATCAAGAGTGCAAGGCACTTCACTTTTTCCTGCTGACTTTATTCTTATCGCAGCAATGAATCCATATCGAGGAAGTGAAGATGGAACCACGGATTTTGCCAGTGCGATGATTGACACATACAAAAATAAAATATCGGGACCAATTCTTGATCGTATTGATCTTTGGCTTGAAGTGCCTCATGTTGATTATGACACTCTTACAAACACCACTATAAATAATGGAGAGACTGACAAAGCCCGTGAACAAATTTTGCAGGCGAGAAAGCAAATGCTTTCTCGCCTGCAAAATCACACAATTCGAACCAACGCAGAAATGTCCGCCAGAAACCTACAAGAAACAATCACTCTTTCTGATGAAGTACAGACCATCCTCCGCACCTCAAGTGAAAAATTAAACCTATCCCCACGAAGCTACCACAGAGTGATTAAAGTATCACGCACAATTGCTGACCTAGACAATTCAAAACACATAGAACCCCAACACGTATACGAAGCACTGCAATACCGAGTGAAGGTGTAGTCCGACATGCCCGCCTACAATCTGCCAAGGATCCAAAACAATTCCAGAAAACCAAAAAGTCTAAAGGTGTTGTTTAGGGAGACAGGGGAATATGTGACCTGATTCTAATATTTTACATTAAAAGGGATTGACTCCGCCACGGACTTCGAAGTGAAGGTGAGTTCCTGTGCTTCTTCCAGTATTTCCCATTCTTCCTATAACATGTCCAGCGGCTACATACTGACCTACAGAAACATCGTTACGGCTCAAATGAGAATACAAGGTTTGCATACCATTACTATGTCGAATAACGATATAAGCACCGTATCCGCCATTCCATCCTGTGGATTTAGATACAATAACTTTTCCTCCTGCAGCTGCTAGAATTGAAGATCCGTGTGCTCCTCCGAAATCAATCGCGTTAAATCCATGTATCCCCTGTGTTCGGATTGATCCAGGTGCTGGGTGTATGAAACTTCCTCGTTGAGTGAATGTAGTGTTTCTGCTAGAGTCAACAAGTGTAATTTGCCGTGTTTTATTTTTAGCTGGTTTGATATGAAGTTTTCCTCCAGGAATTAAAAGTTCATCTCCAACAGAAAGTGTAGAAGATGAGCTTAATCCATTGTGCGATAATACTTCTTCTAAATCAGCATCGTATTTTTTTATTATAGAATTAAAAGTCTCACCTGTTTTGACTGTATGTTTAACACCAACAATTGGCAAGATTACTAAACTATCGCCAGGACTAATATCCAGCGCATTAGAAATATCATTAGCCCATAAAATAGTGTTTGTTGTAACATTGTACATTTCTGCAATTTGAGAAAGTGAATCACCTTTACGTACTGTATAGACGCTAATTTCTCCAGTTGAGTTACTAAAGGTTGAAAAATCATCTGTGCCCACTGGCCCTGTTGAAACCAAAGAGTAATTCATGACCGTCACTTCACCACCTCCTGTGGCATTTATGTTAACGGACGCAGGGTTTGCTACAGCACTTAACAAAGGCGTAGAAATAGCCGAATGATCTACTGCTTGGGTAACCTCAACTACTGAAGAGTTGTTTATTCCAAATAATTGAACAATAGACGCCAGAACTACCGCATTTACTGGCGTTGGCATAAGAATAAAAACCAACAACACAAAAAAACCTGATGTAAATAATGCAGAAAGTGCATGTTTGCACTCTTTGCTATCATTAGTATATGTATTTTGATCTTTACGCCCACTATGGCGACGTTTACTCGGAAGATCAGAATCTGTTGTAGTCTGTTTTATATATTTTTAGTTATGGTCTCACCGCCGTATTGCAACCGATACAGAAATTATCCTTCAATATACCTACTCTTTTCTATACTTAACCTACTATCAAAGTATTAGAATAATCATACTAAATTCATGTTAATGGTCAATTGACTATAGACACTTTTTAACTTGACTAAATAAAGCTCTTTTTGAGGGCTAACAATAAGCATTTTGTACCTATTGACATATAAAGATAATATTGTGTGTATTATATGGAATTAACGCGACCACACAAATACGTCCATGACGTAATCACAGGAGTCTGGATAGGTCCAGTTCATTAGGTTATACCAATACCAACAAACCATATTCCAATCCTATCGGTACACAGCTATGATTACAGTAGTCAGACTACTGTAAAACAGGATTATGGTTTTATTACTGTTGGAGCGTTTGTTGGGGATGGTATTAGTCAGACTAACCTAATTTTTGAGGTCAAAAAGGCTCATGGTATAGTTACCTTCAATATGAAAGAAAATTCTCATTTGAGTGGGCTTAATACACCTCAAAAAGAAGCAGTGACCACAACAGAAGGTTCTATTTTAGTTCTTGCAGGAGCCGGATCTGGTAAAACACGAGTAATTACTCATCGTATTGTGCATCTTATTTTAAGTGGTGTGTCACCAGACAATATTTTGGCAATAACCTTTACGAACAAGTCAGCAAAAGAAATGAAAGAGCGTGTGTATGATTTGATTACTAAACACGCCTCGTCCGCTCGTGCAGGATTTGACTCCAAACCAACGGTAGCCACATTTCACTCGTTGGGAGTGCGTATTTTAAGAGAAAATTATCAAATACTAGGACTTCGCCGTCATTTTACTATTTATGACCGTTCTGACAGTAGTAAAGCAATTAAAAAAGCAATCGAATTAGCGGGTTATACCACCAAAGAATTTGAACCCAGAAAGATGTTATCAATGATTTCCAGAGCCAAGGGTGACGCTATATCACGAATCAAGTATACAGAAGAAGCATCAAGTTACCCAGAAAAAGCATGTTCTAAGGTGTGGAAACACTACGACAAAATACTGCAAAATGAAGACGCGTTGGATTTTGACGACCTCCTTTTTAGAACTCTTCATTTATTACAAAAGCACCCAGAGACACTTGAATTACTTCAAAAACGATACCGACATATTCATGTTGATGAGTATCAAGACACCAACAAAGTACAGTTTTCTATTATTAAATTACTAGTAGGGAAACAAAAAAACATATGTGTAGTGGGCGATGTAGATCAAAATATCTATTCGTGGCGTGGAGCAGATATTAAGAATGTATTACAATTTGAAAATAATTTCCCTGACACAAAAACAATTTTCTTAGAAGAAAACTATCGTTCAACTGGAACGATTATAGCTGCATCAAATAATATTATTAAAAAAAATAATAATCGTATTCCAAAAACAGTATTCACCTCAAATGCAGATGGGGATAAAATCACCCTGCACGCAGCGAACACGGCACCTGATGAAGCTGAATATATTGTACTTACTATTAAAAAACTTATTAATGACGGTGCATCGCCTTCATCATTTGCGATTTTATATCGAACTAATTTTCAATCACGAGTACTTGAAGAGGCATTTTTAAACTACGAAGTGCCGTATCAGTTGCTGGGAACAAAGTTTTTCGAACGTAAAGAAATTAAAGATGTTTTATCATACCTTCGCCTTTCTTTGAATCCAAATTCGACTGCTGATATAACGAGAGTTATTAATACACCCACACGAGGAATTGGTAAAGTGACGATGTTGAAAATACTTGAAGGTAAGCGAGACGAGCTCAAGGGGGCTACTCATACAAAAGTAGAACGTTTTTACGATATGATGCAAGATATAACTGATCACGCAAAAACTCAAAACATATCAAAAACTTTAATGTTTATTATCAAACGTTCGGGGATAGAAGCAGACCTGCGAAAGAATGGCACAGAAGACGACATGACACGATTGGAAAACTTACAAGAATTTGTAAGTCTGGCAACTCGGTACGATAAACTAGATCCTGAAGAAGGGGTTGAGGCACTTATTGAAAATGCAGCACTACAAAGCGATCAAGATGAGTTGCATAAAAAAGAAGAGAGTGACGCAGTGCGTCTGATGACTATCCATGCAGCCAAAGGGCTTGAGTTTCCATATGTATTTATAACAGGGCTTGAGGAGGGGCTTTTTCCGCACGAACGTTTAGACGACAGCAAAACAGACAACGAGGAGGAGAGAAGGCTTTTTTATGTAGCGTTGACACGTTCTGAAAAAAAAGTATTTCTTACCTACGCACATACGCGTATGATTTTTGGAAAACAGCAAGTAAATACCCCATCATCATTTATAAATGATATTGAAAGTCAATATATTGAAGTCAGTGATTCGCTCATAAATAAAACAAATTCTGGATACCAAACAATGGTGTTTTTGGATTAACCCCCTCAAACATCCCTATCATACGATTAATCGTATGATAGGGATGTTTGAATATTAGATAGTTGTTTTTAGATTAGAGTGGTTGAGTGGAGTGGGGGTGTTAAGCTTTGTTTTCTCCCGCCTCTCCTACTATTGTAATCACCTACGATACACGAAGTATATGTGGAAGCAATCAAGTAAGAATAAAGTTCATTATTTAGAGTACAATAGCTTATGTGCGTTCGGGTTGTAAAAGTGAATTCTGTTGCGTACTCTATATACATAATAATGAACAATTTAAGAAAAATCTCTGCAAAAAAATCTCTTGGACAACATTTTTTAACAAGTGACATTGTTCCTAATTGGATGTGCGATGCGATGGTTTTGAAACCAGATGATACAGTATTAGAAATTGGACCTGGTACTGGAGTTTTGACTAAAGAAATTCTTTCTCGAGGGGTGAAAGTTATTGCTCTGGAAACTGATATTCGTGCGATTGAAATATTAAAAGAAACTTTTAAGAGTGAAATTGCCGAAGGTAATTTAACTCTCCACCACACAGACGTCCGAAAACTAGACCTTTCAACCATTCCAAATATCACTCATCATTCTTTTAAGGTAATTTCAAATATTCCATACTACCTTTCTGGTTTTTTATTGCGATTGTTTCTTGAGTCACAAATACAACCAACAGATTTGGTGTATCTTGTTCAAAAAGAAGTGGCAAAACGGATTGTTTCAAGTTTAGATAAAGGAGAAAAAGAATCTATTCTGTCTCTGTCTGTCAAAGTCTATGGTAAAGCACGGTACGTACGCACTGTTTCTCGAGGGCATTTTACACCACCACCTAAGGTAGACTCAGGTATTGTTGCCATACGAGACATAAACAGGGTCAATTTTAAGACACTAGACGAATCTTTATTTTTTAACGTGTTGCATTTAGGGTTCAGACAGAAACGAAAACAACTTCTGGGGAATTTATCTAAAAAATATAATAGGGAAGCATTGACTAATTTTTTTGAGTTAGAAGAAATTCCGATATCAACACGTGCGGAAGATGTTCCTTTAGAAAAATGGCTAGTATTAGTGCAATTTTTATCCAAAATTTGAGATACTCATATTAGACTTGTTACCAAATAATTTTTTTGCCAAAATTTCCAAATTTTGGCTAC
>CAZADB010000013.1:0-11051 GCA_964483835.1 uncultured Candidatus Saccharibacteria bacterium | reverse complement strand
TAATTTTGTGCGAAAATTCCAAAAAATGAGGCGGAATATCTGGATATTTCAACGAATTTTTTGGAATTTACAGCCGAAATTTGGAAATTTTGGCGAAAAAATTATTTGGTAACAAGTCTAATGTACAACCCTGAATAACGAAACTATACTTTTTATGGATTTCTTCGTTTACAGTCTCTTTACCATCCCACGTATGAAGCAATCTAGTAATTTCCAGTATGTGGAATAAATACAGTAGTCAGACTACTGTATTTATTCCACATACATACTTTGTGATGTGAGTTCAGGGTTATTGATTGGGGATTTTACTGGCATTATTTTCTTTCGAACACCCTTTTTGGTTACATTAAAAGAAATATCGCCTTTTTTTATACTTACTCTAACCGTGCCTCCTTGTAGCATTCCTTCTTCAACCATAAGGGAAGCTACTGGTGTTAGGATTTTGTTTTGTATCACTCGTTTTAGAGGGCGTGCACCAAATCTGGGATCATATCCTTCTTTGGAAATATAATCGTAAACATCTTTTGTTAAGTTAAGTGTAATTTCTTTTAACAGTAGTCTCTTTTGAATTTTTTTCATTTGCATGTCTACAATTTGTCGAATGGTATCTTGTGAAAGTATATCGAATACAATAATCTCGTCCAAACGATTAAGAAATTCAGGACGAAAATAATCTTTAAGACTGTCAATAACTTTGTCTTTTGCTTGTGTATATTTCGTTTGGTCGTCTTTTTCTTGGCTAAACCCAAAACTTGACATACGATCGATATGTTCAGATCCTATATTTGATGTCATTATGATTACGGTATTTTTGAAATTAACCTTTCGTCCTTTTGCATCAGTTAAATGACCCGAATCAAGAACTTGCAATAGTATATTAAATACTTCTGGATGAGCTTTCTCTATTTCGTCGAGTAAAATTACAGAATATGGACGGTGTCGAACTCGTTCTGTAATTGAACCACCTTCCTCATGTCCAACATATCCTGGCGGAGATCCTACAATTTTTGAAACTGAGTGTTTTTCCATAAATTCAGACATATCAATTCGTAAAAGTGATTCAGAATTATCAAACATAAATTCAGCAAGTATCTTAGAGAGTTCTGTCTTTCCAACTCCTGTAGGACCAAGAAACAAAAACGATCCGATTGGTCTATCTGGGTCTGCAATCCCAGCACGAGCACGTTTAACTGCATTTGAAATAAGTTTTACAGCATGATCTTGACCCACCACTTTTTTTTGTAATTCTTCTTCCATACGGGCTAATTTTCTGGCTTCCTTCTCCATCATTCTTGAAACAGGAATGTTGGTCCAGCGTGATACCACAACTGCGATTTCTTCTTCGGTTACTTCTTCTTTTATTAAACGCCTACTTCGTTGAAGTTTTTTTAATCGGTCTGTTTTAGTTTTTAGTTTTTTTTCTATAGTGGGAATAGTGTCGTAACGTATCTCTGCAGCACGAGTGAGGTCTGCCATTGCTTCTGCATTATCAGCTTGTATACGTAATGTTTCAAGATCTTTTTTTAATAAATGCATGTCACTGAGTGCATTTTTTTCATTATTCCACTTTGTTTCAAGGGCAGATGTTTTTTCTCTAAGCTCACCGATATTTTTATCAATTTCTTTTACCCGTAGATTATTTTTTTTACTTGATGATGCTTCAGATTGATGAAGATCTTTTTTTAATGCTTCTTTTTCAATTTCCAAACGGCGCACACTCCTGTCCGCATGCACTAATTCTGTCGGTTTGTTTTCTAAAGAAATTCGTAATGCAGACGCAGCTTCGTCAATAAGATCGACAGCTTTGTCTGGTAAAAATCTATCGGTGATATATCGACTAGAAAGATTCACCGCAGACACAATCGCATCATCAGTAATACGAACCCCATGAAAGATTTCATATTTCTCTGTTATTCCACGCAAAATAGTAATTGCGTCATCTTGTGATGGCTCAAGGACATGTACTGGCTGGAAACGTCTTGTCAGTGCTGGGTCTTTTTCTATGTATTTCTGATACTCTTTTAGAGTAGTGGCTCCAATTACTCGTATTTCACCTCGTGCTAATGCAGGTTTAAGCATATTTGATGCATCCATAGACCCCTCAACCGCTCCTGCACCAACAATGGTATGTAGTTCATCTATGAATAGAATAACTACACCGTTTGACTGTTCGACTTCTTTCATAACTGATTTTAATCTTTCCTCAAATTCTCCTCGAAATTTTGTGCCTGCGACAAGCTGTCCTATGTCTAGAGTTAGAATTTCTTTCATCTTCATAGATTCTGGAACATTACCTTGAGAAATCATTTGTGCCAATCCTTCTGCGATTGCTGTTTTACCAACTCCTGCTTCGCCAATAAGAACTGGGTTATTTTTATTGCGACGTGAAAGTATTTGTATAACACGCTGCACTTCGTCATCACGTCCTATAACAGGATCAAGTTTGTTCTCTTGGGCCATTTTTGTTAAGTTTCGGGTGTACTTTGAAAGTGCGCGATATTTTTTAGGTTGTTGTGCATCTGAGACATTATTAATACGAATGTTTTTGATTGCTTTAGCAACCATTTCTTTTTTAATATTCATGCGTTGGAGAGATTCAATTGCAGAACCTGGAGTTTCTAAAACTGACATAAATAAATGCTCAACACCGACATACGAATCTCCTAATTGTTGTGCTATTTCACCCGATTTTTCTAATGCTTGGGCGAGCTCTGGAGTTAAATATAATTGATATGTCGATGAGATATTTGAAGACATGTCTGGAGCTTCAATAGATTCTAATAATAAATCAGTCAATTCAATAACATCAATATCAAGTTGATCCAGAATTGAAATCACAGCACTTTCATCTTGCATTGTTAATGCAGCAAGAAGATGTGTTGCACTAACATGATTCTGTCCACGTTCAATAGCCAATTCATGTGCTTTACGAATTGCTTCTTTTGCTTTGGATGTAAAATTGTGAAAATTATTCATAATTTATATTATACGACAGTTGCGTCATAAAATTTAATTAAATCTGTATATATATTATATTGCAATTATTTGCAACATTAGTCAATCTATTCTTGTAAATTAATACCT
Source organism: uncultured Candidatus Saccharibacteria bacterium (assembly GCA_964483835.1). GTDB lineage: Bacteria > Patescibacteriota > Minisyncoccia > Phycocordibacterales > UBA918 > OLB19. Next base: position 7,967 of record CAZADB010000013.1, on the reverse strand, counting down.
CAATCGCACACTTTTGTTACACATATAACAATGTGCGCTAACTTCCGGATTACTTCCTCAACAGCATCTGGAAGCATAGCTTCCTTTCACTGCATTGGTAAGTAAACGTAAATAAATTTACGTTTACTTACCAATGCAGTGAAATGGAGATAGGGAAGTGTAGTTAATTAAGTAAGGCACCTTTTTAATACAGATAGTAAATGTGATTTACAAAAAGATACATGCCCCCTCTCGATTAAAAGGTTGCAATATGGTGAGAAACACAATATAATCTTTATCGTTGGTATCTTATAGAGATATTAATATTTGCTGGAATATTATAAAATTGCGGCTGTAGCTCAATTGGTTAGAGCACCCGCCTGTCACGCGGGAGGTTGAGGGTTCGAGTCCCTTCAGCCGCGCATTTAGTAAAATACACATATCCAAAGAGTGTGTATTTTGCATTATAAGCAAGTTGTGAAAACAGTGTGAAGACAAAGCTGGTACGAAGTTTCTTTCATTCAAAATAATACCTAGCAGCTCTGCTGCGGGGTAGTTCATTATTTGTATGTGTTTAACCACAATCCTTGTAGTAGTGGTACTTTTTTATAAGTACCTATTTTAGTCCTGTGAATAGAATATGCCAATCCGCATGTGTTTATTTTTTTTGCAATTACTTCCGACAGTGTTCTCATGTATGTTCCAGAAGATGCAATACAGATGAATTTGGCAATGTAAAAAATATCGTTTGGAGAATTATTGTGCATAAGCTTATTCCAGTCTTTTCGAACATCTGTTCGACGAAAATCATTGCCAAGTGCTTTGCTAGGATCGGTTACGCGTGAGATTGTTTCTATTTTTGTTGTTGCATATTGATGTATCTCAGTCCTTGTTTTAGTATAAATACCTACACATTTTATTTTGTATATTACAGATTGTTTTGTAGGGATTTCGATTTCATTAATTCGTCCTTCCAGTGTCCATGTGTGAAGAGGTTTCCCTTTAACTGTTTTGGAAGAAAAATGGGGGTAGGGGAGTTGTATTTTACCTGAAAGTTTTCTGGTGACGGTGTGGAGGTTGCCGTGGGAAACCTCCACACCGTCACACTCCACCAATCTGCCCAACACATCTCCAGTATCAGACCTGACCCCAAACAGAACTTCAAACTCGTATTCTTTATCCAGATTACGATACTCTGTTTGACGCTTGCACTCATCACCAAGTAAGATAAGTAGCTTTCCTGATGCCATAGGATCCAATCTCCCAGCGTATGTCATAGAAATATCAACTAATTCAGGTTGGGATTTTCTATATATCTCAGAACATTGCAGTGGCGTTTGTCCAACTTCTTTTTCCAATACAACATATTTTTTCATAATTACAGGTTAGCATATAAATACCAAATATGTTTTCGCACTATTTTTTATGTTGTCAAGTGAGATCCAATAATTAAGTTAGTCAGACTGCTCTTGAGATTAAGTTAGTTAGACTGCTCTATTTTTTGACAAATGGTACGTTTACGCGTAATATTTTTTGTATTACTTAATTACTAATTATGAAACGAACATTAATTAATTCTCTTAATACTCAAGAAAAAAATGAGGTAACCGTACACGCGATGGTGAATGTAGTAAGGCAACAAGGAAAAATGGCTTTCTTAGATTTTCTTGATCGAACAGGAACGGTTCAGGGGGTTGTGTTTGAAAAACCAGAAGTTCTGGAAATAGCAAAACAACTTGGAGTAGGATATGCCGTAGCAATTACTGGAATTGTAAACAAACGTCCTGAAAAGATGATTAACGCAGACGTGCCAAATGGCGATATTGAACTTGAAATAACAAATATAATAATCCTAAATACAGCAGAAGCACTTCCTTTTGACATGGATTCTGAATTTACTATTGAAACACTTCTGGATAATCGTCCAATTACACTCCGGAGGAAGAAAGAGAGAGCTATTTTCACAATACAGGCAGAAATTGTTAGAGCGTATGGTAAATTTCTCCGTAAAGAAGGATTCACTGAGTTTCAATCACCAAAATTTGTAGGCGGAGATGCCGAAGGCGGGGCAGAGGTGTTCAAGGTAGAATATTTCAAAGACAAGACCGCATACCTAGCAACCAGCCCACAATTTTATAAGCAAATACTTGTGGGTGTGTATGAACGTGTTTTTTCATTTGCTACTGCATTTAGAGCAGAGAAAAGCGCAACCAGTCGTCACCTAAGTGAATACACATCTTTGGATATGGAGATGGGGTTTATTGTTGACCATACTGATATAATGAAAATGGAAACAAGATTAATGAAGTACATATCTAATCATCTCAATAAGTATACGTCAGATGAGTTGTCTACATTACAAATGGATTTACCTAAAATACCAGAAGGAGATATGTTCCCCCACATGAAGCTTCGTGAAGCTCAGGGACTTATCTTAAAAGAAACAGGTGTAGACAAAACAAATGAAGACGATCTAGAGCCAGAAGATGAACGTTGGTTGTGTGAGTATGCGAACAAAAATCTAGATTCTGATTTTATTTTTATTACACATTACCCTGTGTCAAAACGTCCATTTTACACTTACCAAGACGAGCAAGATGAAGGTTTCACCAAGAGCTTTGATTTACTTTTCCGAGGAATAGAAATTACAACTGGCGGGCAACGTATACATGATTTTGAAACTCTGAAACAAAAAATACTAGAAAAAGGAATGAATGTAGATGATTTTTCATTTTATTTACAAGCGTTTAAATACGGCATCCCTCCACATGGTGGATGGGGCATGGGACTGGAACGTTTGACTGCAAAATTTTGTGGAGTAGCCAACGTCAAAGAAGTAACTCTATTCCCACGAGACATTAATAGAATTGATACACTATTATCAAAAAGCACAACATCAATAAAAGAGACAGAATAATATTCCGTTATATTTATAAGATGATCGGTCAGTAGACGATTTGCTGTGTACCGTTCTCAATCTTTAGCAACGGAGTGAGAATGTGTTTAGACACTTGTTCACACTCCTTTGGCAAAAATGACGATAAATGGTTTTTTGTATCTGTTCCTAAAACACACCCAAATCCCTATCATACGATTAATCGTATGATAGGGATTTTTGAACATTAGAGCGTAGTGTTTCTATTTGAGTGTATTGATACTAGACAACATGCACCACTTTCTTTGTTGTTTTTTTACCGTTGAATCGTATTTTACGCATGGTTTTGAAAGACACTTTTCCTTCTGCCATTGCGAATAATGTATGATCTCTACCGACATTTACATTTTTACCCGCTTCTATTTTAGTACCTCGTTGTCGTACGATGATTTGCCCGATCTTTATAGACTGACCGTCAGCACGTTTGATGCCTAGATATTTTGGTTGTGAATCACGTAGATTCTTAGATGATCCTCCTCCTTTTTTCGTTGACATACAATATAAGGTATAATCTATTTATAATGTCAAAGAGTATACAAGATATATACCACATAATCAAGTCTTTTTTGGAAGATGATTTGTATTTTTATACCATACTTATTATTGTCGTTGGAATTCTTTCTTTTGGGCTTGGAAGAATGTCTGTTGAGATTAACCAGAATCAACACAATCAGCAAATTGTCCTTATAGAAAATTCTTCTAATGTTGGTCTATCTGATGCAGGCACTATTTCAGACACAAGCAACACAAGAGATAAACAATTTGTCGCATCAAGTAGAGGTACTAGGTATCATCACATAACTTGCTCAAGCTCCAAGCAAATTATCCAAGCAAATAGGATTTATTTTAACTCGATTCAGGAGGCACAAGCAGCTGGTTTCACTCCTGCAAAAAATTGTAAGTTTTAAGTTTTCTTTTCACTGTTCACCATTTAATTTCTTTTAAGCTGTGTTTTTTTAAATAGATATTTGTTTTAATAAAGTGATTACAACCTAAAAACCCACGATATGCAGACAGGGGTGATGGATGCGGGGCAGTTAGAATTAGATGTTTAGATGTGTCTATATTTTTTCCTTTTTCTTGTGCATATGATCCCCAGAGTAGAAAAATAACATTTTCTTTTTCATCTGAGATTTTTTGTACCACAGTATCCGTAAATTTTTCCCATCCGATTTCTTGATTAGATTTGGGTTTATTTTTTTCGACGGTTAGTATGGAGTTGAGCAATAGAACACCTTGATGTGCCCAACGTTCGAGGTTTCCACTTTTTGGGACTTCTATATTGCAAGACTGCTTAATTTCTTTATATATATTTTGCAATGATGGAGGAATTTTAGTATTATCTGGGACTGAAAATGCCAGCCCGTGTGCCTGTCCATCACCATGGTACGGATCTTGTCCTAGGATTACTACTTTTACATCATCAAAATTACAACATTGAAATGCGTTGAAAATAAGTGCACAAGGAGGGAATATAGGCACATCGACGGTAAGATACGCTTCGCGTATCTTACCGTCGAGCCTAACAAAATACTCTTTTTCAAATTCATCTTTAAGAATATTTTTCCACGATTGTTCTATTTGAGAATACATGTTCCGTGAAGTATATCAAATAAACACTCATGTGTGATAAACTTAAATTATGTTAATCGTTGATATAGAAGCGTCAGGAGTTAATTATCAGAAACATTCATTAGTGTCTATTGGTGCTCTTGATTTTCATAATCCAACAAATCGTTTTTATGAAGAATGTAAAATATGGGACGGAGCTCATATTATGGACGGAGCATTGGAAGTAAATGGATTTACTCAAGAGCAGATTACAGACCCTACTAAGCAAACCGAATCACATATTGTTGAAAAATTTCTTGAATGGTCAAAAGATATATCAGACAGAACACTGACAGGGCAAAATATATCTTTTGATCGTGATTTTTTACGAGCTGGTGCACACCGTGCAGGGATTAATTGGGATTTGGCATATCGAACAATAGACACACATTCACTGTGCTGGATGCATATTATAAAATCAGGTAATAGGCCTCCTTTTGATGAAAAGCATAAAAGATCGAATTTAGACCTAAATGCAGTTCTGAAATACTGCGGAGTTCCAAGAGAACCCGATCCTCACAATGCACTCACTGGAGCATTGTGTCATGCTGAAGTCACATCTCGTTTGTTATATGATAAAAAACTACTACCAGAATTTATGAAGTTTGGTATACCTTGGATTTCTGACGAAAACTAAATTTCGAATTAAGTACACTTTCGTATTTGTAATACCCTGAATAACAAGACTCTACTTTTTCCGGTATGGAAGCAATCGAGCAGTTTTGTTATCCAGAGTGTAATATGTAATTATAATAAAATTTAGTATAACTACTATTTTTTATTTTGTATCGTGATAACATGTATACATATGTCACTTAGAAAAAATAAAAATAAAACCGAAAACTGTCGTATTGTAACAGATTTATTTGATGTAGATGTTGATGGAGACGCAGTACAATCTTGGCGAGTGTTTCGTATTATGTCAGAATTTGTAATGGGATTTGATTTATTACGTAAGCAGGGTCTTGCAGTAACTTTCTATGGAAGTGCCCGCACTACGCCAGATGACCCATATTACAAGAAAGCAGAAGAGCTTTCGGCACTGCTTGTAAAGAAAAAACAATTTACTGTTATAACAGGAGGTGGACACGGTATTATGGAAGCAGGGAATTTAGGAGCATTTAATGCAGGAGGTAAATCTATTGGTCTTAATATACAATTACCATTTGAACAATCTCTCAATGAATATACTAGCGAATCATTGAATTTTAATTTTTTCTTCTCAAGAAAAGTAATGCTGGCATTCGCTTCTGAAGTATATGTATATTTTCCAGGTGGGTTTGGAACATTTGATGAGTTATTTGAAATGCTTACTCTTGTACAAACCGAAAAAATTTCTCCAGTGCCCATAGTGCTTTATGGAAAAGAATTTTGGAATCCGTTGGTAAATGTTATTGAAACAACATTGCTAAAAGAATTTAAAACTATCAATAAACAAGACCTTGATCTGTTTCATGTAGTAGACTCAGTTGATGAAGCATATAAGTATATTGTAAAAACAACCGAAGGGAAACCAAACAGACAATTATAGTATGGATTCATATCTAGAAACATTAAGAACATTTGATATTTCTTCGATTCCTAATTTGGATATTGCGGTTTTGGGAGCACTTGAGCTTTTTAAGGATGCAGATCTCTGTATATTAGATTTTCCTTACTTAAACAAACCTTTAGTTATCGGTAGCGGAAATGCCTATATGACTGCAAAAATTGTATTTGATAAGAAATCTGTAGTATTTAGTGATGAATCGTCGTATTTGAACGCAATGCACACCAGCCCCGATGTTGATGGGGTGATTGTTTTTAGTTCGTCTGGAAGTAAGCATGCAGTAGACATGGTAGACACTTTTCTTGCAGATGGCATGGAGGTGCATTTGGTTACAAATACTCAAAATTCTCCAGCATCTAAGCATCTTTCAGAAAAATTTATTCATATATGTCCAAAAAATCGAGAACCTTATACATACAACATCTCAACTTATTTGAGTATGATTTTTGGAAAAACAAGAGAAGATGTAGAAATAATTTCTCAATTTATTTTAGAAGAAATATCACCAAAATTACTTCATAATTTTGGTGATTATATATCCTACACTCTTTTGATCCCATCACGCTTTAGACATGCTCGAGAGATGTTTCGCACGAAATTCGATGAGCTTTTTGGTCCGAATATCATTGGGAGAGTGTTTACCGATGAAGAAGTAAAGCATTCAAAGACAGTTGTAACTTCTGATACTGAGCTTTTTATAAGTTTTGGTGTAGACAATCAATATTATGGATTGTCTAATAATCGTTTGCAGATACCGCTTCCAGAGAATGTTGATTACGGAGCGATTATTTCGATTGGTTATTTTGTAATAGGAAAGATACAAGCATCACATCCACCATATTTCAAAAATAATATAGAGCAGTATGTAAAAACCGCTTCGCAAATCTTTGATAACAAATTACATGCTATAGTAGAATAAGTATATGAGTTACGTTCTTTTTGACATAGGAGGCACTTATACAAGAGTTGCGGTTTCAGAAGACTTGCAAAATTTAAGTGATTCAGTGCAGTTCAACACTCCTGCAAAATTTATAGACGGTATAAATAAAATTGAAGAAGCTGTAAAAAATTTTGATGTTAAGAATATACGAGGTGTATCTGGCGGTATACGTGGAGTATTAAATGCAGATAAGACAGAAATAACACAAGATAAGATTTTAGAAGACTGGATTGATAAACCTCTATCAGAAACATTAAAAGCAAAATTTAACGCAGAAGTATATTTAGAAAATGATACAGCTATGGCAGGTATTGGAGAAGCTGTTTTTGGGTCCGGTAAAGGGCAGGAAATTGTTGTGTATCACACAATAAGCACAGGAGTTGGGGGTGTGAAGATTGAAGACGGGGTAATTGATGATTATAGAAATGGCTTTGAGCCAGGGTTGCAAATTTTGGATATTGACCATACTATTTTAGGTGATGACACAGAACCTACTCTTGAAAATCTTGTATCAGGATCTGCTCTTGAGAAACGAATGGGGATAAAGCCTGAAGACATTTCTCAAGATGATGTTATTTGGGATCAGTTGGCTATGTATTTAGCACACGGATTACGAAATTCTATTTTATACTGGTCTCCTGATGTTATTGTTCTTGGAGGATCTATGATTCTAGGCAATCCAAAAATTAAAATTGATGCGATTATTTCACATACAAATGAAGCACTGGATGACGTTGTGGAGTCACCACTTATTGTAGAAGCAACATTAGGAGATAAATCGGGTCTTTATGGAGCAATTCATATTCTTAGTCAGAAAGTATAGAAGGATAGTTCTGTTAAAGTGTGAATGTTTATAAGTGACTACATGTTATTTGGGTATTAGACAGGTGCTTTCTGATGTTATACTGGATTGCTTCCACACTGGAACTGTTCAGGTTGTATGATATTTTTCT
>CAZADB010000012.1:2531-11352 GCA_964483835.1 uncultured Candidatus Saccharibacteria bacterium | reverse complement strand
TATATTAAATCATATATTTATGAAAATACAGATATTTTTTGATAGCTTGTATAATCAGATAAATTCAAAAAAAATTACTTTTTTTATTACTTTTTTCGGAGTTGTGTTTTTATCGTACGCTGTTCTTTTTGCGATTGATTTTCTACCAGAACCAATACAAGAGACATCAAATACCAAAACTACAGAAAAAATAGATATAATAAAAGATGTATATGCATCACAAAATGCGGATTTATTTGAAGAAGAGCCCATTGTGACAGAATTCCCTTTACCTATAAAGATTATTTTTGATACTTTGGATAAAGAAATTAAAGTATTGAATCCAACTTCTAATACTATTCCTGATTTAGATAACTCGTTATTAAGTGGTGCAGTGAGACATCCTGATTCTGCTGATTTTTCAGAAGATGGTAATATATTTATATTGGCACATTCAAGTCATCTTCCTAATGTATTGAATAAGAATTTTCAAGCTTTTAATGATATTGAAAATTTAACTTGGGGTGATCGAATTCGATTACATTCAAAAGATACTGAGTATATATATAGAGTAGAAAAAGTATTTGAAGCAAAAGCTTCTGATGTGTTTATACCAGAAACACCAGGGGAAGCAAGATTAACACTGGCAACTTGTAATAGTTTTGGAGCAAAAGAAGATCGTTTCATAGTGCAAGCGGTTCTTATAGGAGAGAAACCACTTAATTAAATCTTTTTATATATTTGCAGTTGTAGGCGATGAAAAACTGCGGTTTACCATCGCAAAGACAGACGATTCAAAAATAACAAAAACCACTTGTGCAAGTGTTTACACACTTTCTTATATTATGCGTAAATACTACGGTTTGAACGAATCATTTTTTGTGTGCTTGAATTCAATTTGATATGTTATTATTATATTTATGACTTTAGATCAAAAAATTGAAGGATTGTTGTTTTACAAAGCTTCGCCAGTGAGTATTGCACAATTACAAAAACTTTTTGAAGTATCTAAAGAGGAGTTAAATGATTCAATTCAAATATTGAGAAATAGACTAATGACAGGTGCTATTCGTCTGGCTAGCACGCAAAAAGAACTACAATTAGTTACCGCTCCTGAACTCGATGAGTTGATTGACACAGTAAGAAAAGATGAGTTAAAAAGAAACATAGGAAAAGCAGGGGCAGAGATTCTTGCTATTGTATTGTATAAAGGCCCAATCAGTCGCGCTGATATTGATAGAATACGTGGAGTAAATTCTTCATTTATACTACGAAATTTAATGATACGAGGTCTGGTTGACAGGGAATCTCAAGAAAATAGTTATGTATTTTCTATCACGCCAACTTTACTATCTTATCTTGGTGTAACACATAAAACTGAGATATCTAATTATTCAACTGTGATGGACCAATTAGAGAAATTTGATCAGGAGCAAATGCATCCAGAAAATGTATAATAAAAATATGAAAGAAGAAATTAAAAAAGAAAAAATTCCTGTTATACGTCAGTTAATACTGCTTGGAATTATTTTACTTCTTTTGTTTGGGGGTCTTGTTTTGCCAAAAATAATTTCGATTATTAAATTATCCCCATCAGATTCTGTGGCTTATATAGATAGTCCGAAAGATACAACAGAAACAAAAACGAAAGATCAAAGACAAGCATTTGACAACATTGAAATTGTGGGAAAATCTGCATATGTATGGGATATCCAATCTCAACAAATTCTCTATCAGAAAGATCCAAATACACAGCTCCCAATCGCATCGGTGACTAAACTAATGACAGCATTAGTTGCATACGAAATACTCAATAAAAACGTACCGATTACTATAAGTAACACAGCTGTGAAGCAAGTTGGACATAGTAGTCTTTTAGAAGATGATATATTTCATAGAAAAGAATTATCTGATATGCTACTTATATCATCATCAAATGACGCTTCGTACGCCTTGGCTGCTGCTGCAGGAAGCTTACTTGAACATGATAATGCATCTAATGCTTTTGTTTATGCTATGAATATTCGCGCAAAGGAACTTTCGTTACAGGATACATTTTTTAGAAATTCAACCGGATTAGATATCTCAGATACAGAAGGAGGTGCTTATGGTACCGCAAAAGACATGTCGGTACTCATGGAGTATATACTAATAAATCATTCTGATATTTTACATTCTACAACAAAAAATAAATTATCTATTCATAATAATGATGGGGTACGTCATGACACATTTAATACTAATCATTATATACAAAAAATACCAGGACTTATTGGATCAAAAACTGGTTTTACTAATTTATCTGGAGGGAATTTAGTTGTCGCTTTTGATGCTGGATTAAATAGGCCTATTGTAATATCTGTGCTTGGATCCACTCGTCATGAACGATTTACTGATGTTTTGACTTTAATTAAAGCGACAAAGGAACACCTCTCGGGTACTTCTTCTAATAAAATATAAGTAACTATATGGAAGAACCAATTATTAAAATACTTATTCCTGCAACGATAGCTTTTGTCATAGGTATTGTAATAACTCCTGTTGTTACACACTATCTGTACAAATATCATGTTTGGAAGAAAATAGGAGGAAAAACAACAACTTACGGAAAAGATGCGGTTGAATTCAATAAGCTAAAAGCAGAGGACGAAACCAAGACTCCTCGCATGGGAGGTATTGTAATATGGGGAAGTGTTTTGTTGACGGTTTTGCTTATCGCCATTCTTGGACAATTATTCGAAAATTCTATTTTTGAACGATTAGATTTTTTTAGTCGTGAGCAAACATGGATACCTATAGCCACATTAATTATAGGTGCTTTATTCGGTTTTATGTGTGATTTCTATGATGTTACACATAGTAAAAGAAATATCGGTATCAAAATTCGAATAATACTGATTTCCATCGTGTCTGCATTTATTGGATTTTGGTTCTATTCAAAATTAGGTGTAAATACCATAGGCATTCCATTTCATGAGGCAATTTATATTGGATGGTTAATTATTCCATTTTTTATTTTATTAACCAACGCTCTGTATGCTAGTGGAATTATAGACGGTATAGACGGACTGTCTGGAGGTGTGTTTGCTGCGATTTTTATTTCATATGCAGGAGTTGCGGTAATCCAATCTCAGTTTGATATAGCTGCTTTAAGCGCAACTATTGCTGGGGCAATTCTAGCATTTTTGTGGTTTAATATCCCACCAGCTAGATTTTGGATGACAGAAACAGGCACGATGTCCTTAACTCTAACACTTGCAGTAATTGTGTTTATGACCGATAGTTTAGGAAATGGTCATGGAATATTTCTACTGCTTATTATTGGACTACCTCTTATTGTAACTGTCGCATCAAATATTGCACAAATTCTATATCGAAAGAAAACAGGTAAGAAGTTACTTCGAATTGCTCCGATACATCACCATTTTGAAGCAATAGGGTGGCCATCGCATAAAGTAACTATGCGATATTGGATTATAAGCATAATCTGTGCAATTATTGGTATTATTTTTGCAACAATAATATAAGGTTTTTATGTACGAAAAAGTCGATAGAACATTACTTGTCATCACTGTAACATTAGTGACTATCGGTTTTTTTATATTTTCGTCTGCTTCGTTAGGTTTGCTTTCTCGTGAGGGAGCAAGTTTTACATCAGTAGCTTTCAGCCAAATAGTATTTGGCATAATTGGAGGTTCTATTGGACTGTTTTTAACAAGCCAAATACATTATCGTAATTATCGTAAATATGCATTTTATATTTTTCTTGTTGCTTGTATTGTGACTTTATTAGTGTGGGTGCCAGGATTAGGTATTACTCATGCGGGAGCTACTAGATGGATTAGTATTGCTGGATTTTCTTTCCAGCCAGCAGAATTGTTGAAGATAGGATTTGTGATTTATATGGCGACATGGTTATCTGGTATTCATAAACAAATACATGTGTTAAGAAAAGGGGTTATGCCATTTATGGCAATTATGTTAGTAATTGGAGCTCTACTGTTAACACAGCCTGATACTGACACGTTTTTATTAATGGGTATATCTGGAGTTGCTATGTTTATGGTTGCAGGAGGTAGATGGAGACATGTTTTACTGTTGTTTTTAATAGGAGCTAGTTTACTTTTAATTCTCGTCTTTACTAAACCATATATCATGGATAGATTTACCACATTTCTTAATCCACTGAATGATCCTCAGGGGAAAAGTTATCAGATAAGACAGTCTTTAATTTCAATTGGTTCTGGCGGTTTGTCCGGTCGTGGTTTTGGTCAAAGCATTCAGAAATTTGAATACCTACCAGAACCTATCGGGGATTCTATATTTGCAGTCTATGCGGAGGAATTTGGATTTATCGGTAGTTTGTTTCTTATAATGCTGTTTTCTTTTTTTACGTTTAGAGGATATCGTATAGCATCACATGCTAAAGATTTATTTGGTATGCTTTTGGTTGTAGGATTTATAACACTTATTATTATTCAAGCATTTTTAAATATTTCTGCCATGCTTGCTTTGGCACCTCTTATGGGATTGACGTTGCCGTTTGTTAGTCACGGAGGCACATCATTGCTTATGACTCTGATTTCAGTTGGTATAATATTAAATGTATCAAAGTATAAAAAAGGACGTACGTAAAAATAGTAAATTACGACAAATCAGACTAAATTACTTTTTCAGGATAAGGTAGTCATGGTAGAATATTAGAATTAGAAATTATGAATAAAAAACGAATCGTTTTAGTTGGTGGTGGTACTGGGGGTCATTTCTATCCATTGATGGCAGTTGCGGAACGATTAAATTCCGACTCTTCTTCTGAGGATAGTATTAAATTATATTATATGGGACCTTCTCCCTATAATAATGCAGACCTCGTCGATAATAATATAACTTTTATTAAAATACTCAGCGGTAAGCGTCGTAAATATTTTTCTATACTAAATTTTTTAGACACTTTCAAAATTTTCTTAGGCACCTTTACTGCTATTGTAAAACTTTACAATATATACCCAGATGCAGTTTTTAGTAAAGGAGGATACACCAGCGTACCTGTAATTCTTGCTGCGACAATATTACGTATCCCTATTATGATTCATGAGTCAGATACAAAGCCTGGATCTGCGAATAAATTAGCATCTAAATTTGCACGGTATATAGCAATAGGATTTTTCGATACAGCACAATATTTTCCAAGACACAAAACTGCTCTGGTTGGTGTGCCTATTCGAAAGAAATTTTTTATAATTCCTGACAATCCTCTTTTGAAACTTGGGTTACCAGCAGATAAGCCCTTACTTTTTATTACAGGCGGATCATTAGGATCGCAACGTATTAATAACCTTATTTTAGATTCTCTTGATGAATTATTGCCAGACTACATCATACTGCATCAAACTGGCGAAGCTAATCAAGATCAGGTTATCCAGACATCTGCAGGTCTTATTCCTGATACTAATCTTTTATCACGCTACTTTGTAAAAGGAACTTTAACTGGTGATGAGATGCATCTTGCTCAAAGTGCTGCAAAATTAATTATTTCTCGAGCGGGAACAGGTACTATTTTTGAAATAGCTCAAAAAGGCAAACCGTCTATATTGATACCAATACCTGAAGACATAAGTCACGATCAGCGTGACAATGCATACGAATATGCTCGCAGTGGAGCTGCTTCGGTAATCGAGGAAGCTAACTTAACCGATGGATTATTTACATCGGAAATAAATAGAATTGTGACTAACTCACAAATTTACGATGACATGAGTGCATCAGCATATGCTTTTGCAAAACCTGACGCGGCGGAAATCATAGCAAAAACTTTGATAGAGATAACATTAGATCACGTATAAAGCAATATGAAAAAAATAAACATAGTCACTCGCTTTGCGCCGTCACCTACAGGATTTATCCATGTAGGAAATATTCGGACTGCTCTTTTCACTTATTTATTTACCAAAAAAGAAAACGGGGTGTTCATACTCCGAATAGAAGATACAGATAAATCACGAGAAGTTGATGGATCTATTGATCACATTAAATCTTCTCTACAATGGCTGGGTATAGAATGGGATTATGGACCTGATAGGGAAGGACCATTCGGATCTTGCCTGCAATCAGATAGATTAGATATTTATAAAAAATATGCACACCAATTAATAGAGAAAGGGTTTGCATACCCAGACCCATACACAAAAAAAGAACTTGAGAATTTTAGACAAAAAGCCAAAGACGATAAACGACCTTTTTTATTTCGTGACCACCGTCCAGAAGTGTTTGGTAAATGGGACGGCAAAACATCACTACGTTTTAAAGCTACAGAAATTAAACGTTATCACTGGAATGATGTAGTTCGTGGAGATCTAGAGGCTGGTGAAGAAATGCTTGATGATATTATCTTAATAAAAGAAGACGGATATCCAACATATAATTTTGCCCATATAGTTGATGATATTGAAATGAGGGTTACGCACATTATGCGAGGAGAGGAGTTTATTGCCAGTATTCCAAAATTTTTAAGTCTGTACGACGCGCTTAATGTTACTCCTCCTATTTTTGTAACTATGCCACCAATAATGTCTGCAGACGGAAAGAGGAAACTTAGTAAACGCGATGGATCTAAAGATATTCTAGAATATAAAAAAGAAGGATATTTACCTGAAGCCATGGTCAATTTCCTTGCTTTTATTGGGTGGAATCCAGGCACAGAACAAGAGATTTTTTCTATGGACGAATTAATTCATTCATTCTCTCTGGAGAGAATACAGAAATCTGGCGGAGTTTTTAATGAAGATAAATTACTCTGGATAAATAAAGAATATCTGCAAAAGTTAGATATCGGAATATTTACACAACTTGTAATAGATGCACTTCCAGAAAATATAAAAAAACTTCCAAACTATTCCGATAAAACGGTTTTCAAACTGTCTCCAACCATTCAAGAACGTGTGAGTACAACATTAGAAATTACAAAACATGCCACAGCAGGGGAGTATGATTTTGCATTTATTACTCCCGATGTGACTGTCAATATTTTAAAATGGAAGGGAGACAAATGTGTAAAAGATTCACTCCCACGTCTTGAAAAAGTGATGGGGTTATTGCAAGAAGCAGACTTTTCATCTCCAGATGAAATTAAACAAACCATATGGAATTATGCAGAAGAAGTGGGGAAGGGGAATCTTTTATGGCCGTTACGTGTTGCAATAACAGGTATGGAAAAATCTCCAGATCCGTTTACCAGTGCATACATAATAGGTAAAAAAGAAACACTAATCCGCATCCACAATACTACACAATCATTAAAATCCTGACAGGAGACTGTGGTAAAATATACGCTATATGTATAAAAATTTGTTTGGTTTTGTTGCAAGTATAATTATTATACCTATTTTTGTATACAGTACGGATTTTACTTTTGCTCAAACAGAAATACAAAAACTGCAAAATCAAATTTCTGAATATAATAATAATTTATCTACAATAAATACTGAGATACAAAAATATGAATCTTTGTTACAAACAGTATCATCTGAAAAAAAGACTTTGCAAAATACTGTAAATAGATTTAATTTAGAACGTAAAAAAGTTTTAGCTAATCTAAATTACACAAATTCTGAAATTGATTCAACGGATTTAACTATTAGTATACTAACGCTAGAGATTCAAAAATCTGAAACCAAAATAGAATACCAAAAAGATGCTGTTGCAAAAATATTAAGGAAATTTCACGTTGCAGACAATGAATCATTTGTAGAAATTCTACTGCAAAATCCAAATATTTCACAATTTTGGACTGAGTTTGAGGAACTGAGTCGTATAAAGGAAAATATTAACAGTAATATCACAGAGCTAAAAAGTTCAAATGAAATACTTACTTCCAAGCGTGAGCAAAATAATACTCAAAAACATACCCTAATAAATCTGAAAGATCAATATCAAGATCAACAAACTGTACTCACACACAATAGAGATGGCAAGGCAAAATTACTCTCTGTAACACAAAACGAAGAGTCCAATTTCCAATCTCTGTTAAGAAAAAAACAAGATGCTAAAGCCAATATTTTGGCACAGATGCGTGAAATAGAATCTGAAATTGAGTTTATTTTAGATCCAAATACTATACCCAGAAAAGGGTCTGCGGTTTTCACATGGCCACTTTCTAATCCTAGAATAACTCAGTATTTTGGATATACACGGTTTGCTCTTTCTGGAGCGTATGGAGGAAGTATGCACAACGGCATTGATCTTGGAGCCCCTGTTGGGACTAAAGCACGAGCACCTCTAACTGGAGTAGTAAGAGCAATTGGAAATACAGACTTGGTTCCGGGTTGTTATTCATGGGGTAAATGGCTTCTTATTGATCATGCAAATGGATTATCCTCTATGTTTGCACACTTGAGTCATATTTCGGTAACACCAGGACAAAAAGTAACAACAGGGGAGATTGTAGGGTATGTTGGCAATACAGGATTTTCAACAGGCCCACATTTACACTTCACAGTGTATGTAACAAGAGGAGTGCAAGTCAGGCAGTTTAATCAATTTAGACAGTCAACCAGTTGTGGGGCAGCCTCATCACCATTTGCTGCTGTAGAAGCGCACTTAAACCCGTTAGACTATCTTCCAGTTTTATAAAAACACAACAATGTATAAAAACCTGCCGTAAGGTTAAAATACAGGTACTAAACTACCTGATTTTTCATACACAAACAAGGTTATGTAAAACGAACAAAGTGTTTTGTTCGTTTTCAGCAGATTATTACGAACATACAAAGTAGTGTTCGTAAAATCTGCGTTATGTAAAACGAACAAAGTGTTTTGTTCGTTTTCAGCAGATTATTACGAACAT
>CAZADB010000012.1:0-2431 GCA_964483835.1 uncultured Candidatus Saccharibacteria bacterium | reverse complement strand
GTAGTGTTCGTAAAATCTGCGTTATGTAAAACGAACAAAGTGTTTTGTTCGTTTTACATATATTGTGCGAACATGATATAATACATGAATACTAATTATCAATATACCCTATTAAGCAGTTTTAAACATTATGGCATTAAAACAAAGTAATCTTTCTATAGACAGGCATATCAATCCTTTTTTGGATTATTGTGAAATTGAAAAAGGCCTTTCTTCAAACACTCAACGTAATTACGATCAATATTTAAAATTATTTACAAAATGGATGAAAAAGAAAGAAATTAACGTATTACTCCCCCATCAACTTACTCCTGAGCATATTTGGGATTATCGTCTTTTTCTTGCAAGAGAATACAAGAAGCCAAACGGTGAAGAATTAAGTAAGAAATCTCAGAATTATTATTTAATTGCATTACGAGCATTACTTGAATATCTAGCAGAGCGTGATATTGAATCACTTCCCTCTTCAAAAATTAAATTAGCGAAACAAAAATCTGATGAGACTATTTCATTTCTAGATATACATGATATAAAAAAAATGCTTAAAATACCCGATGTTGATAAAGTAACCGGATTGCGTGACCGTACAATCATGGAGTTGTTTTTTTCCTCTGGCTTACGCATTGCGGAACTAATTGCTCTCAATATGGATCAAATGTCCATCCTCCAAGACAATAGCACTACCCGAACATATGAACTTTCAATTGTTGGAAAAGGTAAACATGTACGCACGATATTTATTTCCCCTAAATCAGCAAAATGGCTTAAGAAATACTTGAAATCAAGAAGAGATGTGTCTAAACCACTTTTTATTAATTTACGATCAAACAACACTGAAACCAATCGTCTCTCTGCACGCTCTATCCAAAAAATGATTGCTCGATGTGCTTTGTTGGCAGGTATTTCAAAAAAAGTGACCCCTCATACTCTACGGCATACTTACGCTACAGATTTACTAGATGCTGGGGCTGATCTAAGATCAGTACAAGAGCTACTTGGACATAAAAATGTTGCGACAACTCAGATATACACTCATGTAACGAATAAACGTCTACGTGACATCCATGAAAAATTTCATGGTGGAAGTGGTAAGTAATGAAGCCTTTTTAATGACAGCGCACTTCCCTATAGTAAACCAGGAGTGTCTTTTAATTTGATTGGGATAGTATTTAAATATGTGGGGTGGTAGAACAGTGCACGGTTGAATCATTCGAATACTAAATACTCCAAGTCTTTGGTTTGAAAAAAATAAAGTTTTCGTGAGCTAAGCAAATTCATACATACTCCTCCGATACGCAGAGGAGCGTAGGGAGGGAAGGTTCTAGCTCGTGAGTATTTTTAATTAAGAAATTATGATAATAACTTTTTTATAATGCAGGGGTTCCTGGTAAGATTGGTGGTTGTGTATTGCCAAATAATCCACCTGCAAGTAGATTAACAATTCCCCAAATAGAAACCATCAACACAAAACCAATTATAGACCATAATATCATGCTCTTCCCTTTTGTTCTCTCCTCCTCATTTGCTCCTCCTTGGATAAAGTAACGAAACATACCATACACAAAAAATAACAGAGCTAATGAAAATACTAACGGTATCAACACTCCCCCAATAAAACCACTTATTCTTATAAAGAATGTATCCACAGCACCAAAGTAAGGGGCGCCACTAACTGTAGCAAAAGGTATCAAAAACATCGACAGGACAAATTTAAATAATATTTTAATTTTTTTCATATACATATAATGTACCATTATTTTTGTAAATAAATGTAATTTATACACAAACAAACCACAGGAGAAGCCTGCGGTTTGTTTGTGTGACAAATATAATGTCAAATTTAAATTGATGCAACCATGCGACCCCAACAAGGTTTTGAAGCATTCCAAGGTTGTGTACCTTGACGCTCATACAATGTTCGTGCATACGTCATGTTGTCAAAAATATTTTTTAAGTCAAATCCTAAATCTTCTGCTGTAGCTGCGTGATATCCAGTGTTAATTTGCATTACACCAGTATCACGATCGTCGACAAAGCCTGTTAAGACACTGCCGTCCTCTAAAGTGTGCCTAAATGTAGATTCACATCTTGCTATCTCAATCATTATTGGTATATCTGCAAAATATTCACGCACAATCGCCTCTGTGTCAACAACAACTACTGTTTTTACTTGATATGAATCAAAAACAGTTCCAAATGCCATACTATTATTTGTTATTCCAGAAAAATCTGCAATAGTCATAATAGCTACAATAATAGTGGATATAATAAGCCAAGTGTCTTATCTTGTAAAATATCAGTCGAAACTGACAACCGAGAAATCATAACATGTTTCCCCGACTTTTATTAGCATACCATATATTACATATTATGTCAATAACAACGTGGCTACATTCAAGAAAATAACGCAACACCCGTCTTCTGATAAAAA
>CAZADB010000011.1:0-11449 GCA_964483835.1 uncultured Candidatus Saccharibacteria bacterium | reverse complement strand
AACAAAATTAACAATAGTAAATCAATTACGAATCATGGAACAAAGTGGATATACAACAACAATAATCGAAAGTATGCTCGCTGATATTTATGTGCAAACTGAATTCGCTGGAAAGATATCTTCAATTAACTCAAGAATAAATAACAACATCAGAAGTTGTGAAGACGATGACGATGGTTAGGGAACTAATTGTATAAAATGTACCCCATATAAATATGGGGTACACACAAAAGAACGATGTCTTTTATCGAATTTAAGTAGCTAGTAATACCGTGCCCAACAAAAGACTTGTTACCAAATAATTTTTTTGCCAAAATTTCCAAATTTCGGCTGTAAATTCCAAAAAATTCGTTGAAATATCCAGATATTCTGCCTCATTTTTTGAAATTTTCGCACAAAATTAGAAAATTTTCATCAAAATCTTATTTGGTAACAAGTCTAAACACTCCAGCAGTAATAAAATCTAAATAGCTCTTGCATAAGTGTTGAGACACTTTCTCATACTCCGTTGGAAAAGATGTCGGTTGAAAATAATTTTTTGGATGAGATCTGTATACACATTGTAAACATGGTGACAAACACAAAGATTATTATACATTTCGTTGTATAATAAACAGAATATGGGTATTGCCTCGCATTTAAATCAGCGCTTATTTTTAAGATTGTTTACTATTTTAGCGTGTGTTGTTCTTGTGTTTTCTTTTACTCCACAATTTGCGTATTCAGAAGTTCCTCAGAAAACTAAACAAGCCATTTCTGAAAACGAAACATCGAGTGTCATATATAATTTTTCTCTCAGGCTCGGTGGGTGGTTAGTGTATGGTGGGGGGATGATTTTTGACGGAGCTATAAACAAAATGGTGTTACGCATGGGATGTTGGTTTGTAGAAGCAGGTCCAATAACCGCAGAATGTGGAACGGGATTTTCCAATGGATCTGTTGGAGGTGTGGTGAATGCTCTATGGATGGTCATAAGAGATATTTTTAACATCTTATTTATCTTTAGTCTTATTTTTATTGGATTAAAAATAATATGGAATGCAAATGATTCAGGAACAAAAAGAGCATTAGGTCTTCTTATCGCGGCAGCGTTACTAATAAACTTCAGTCTGTATATAACAAAAGTAATAGTGGACATGTCTAATTTTGCTGCGATAGCTATTCATTCTGTCGCTACTGGGCAAATAAAAAGTGATGACGGTGATGGTTTTGTAATAGAGGTTACTCCAGAAGGAGAAGATAGTTTCTTTGTTGCAAATTTTCCAGATCATAGTATTTCTGCAGGATACATGCAAGTTTTAAATATTTCTAGTTGGTTTGCTGAAGATGTAACTGCTGGAAGTGTTACGAAGGTCATGATTTTCTCAATTATACTATTGTTGTTTTTGCTTATTTTAGCAGCAACTCTTGCTTGGGGAGGGATACTTCTTATAACTCGATTTATTGCGTTGATTATATTTATGATATTTTCACCGATTATGTTTCTTGGTTGGGTTTTACCGCAATTTGCATCATATTCATCGAAATGGTGGTCGATGTTTTTGTCGTATGCATTTTTTGCTCCTGCGTATATTTTTATGTTATATCTTGGTTTGTACACCCTTGTGCAAATGAGAGGTGCCTTTCCAGGTAATTTTGCGGATGGAGTTGCTTCTGGTGGAGTGGATTCGTTTTCAATTTTTATGTTTTTTGCTATTGGGATAGGATTTTTAATTGCAGCAACGAAAGTTGGACAGATGATGGGTGTCGCAGGAGCAGGTGCTGCAATGTCGACAATGAAGGGGGTGAATAATAAAATACAAGGGGGTGCAAGGTGGGGTGCAGGATATGCAGCTAGTGCTGGAGCTGGATGGGCTGCCCGAAGTGCAGGTGCTGCAATGGACAAAAGGAGTGCAGCGAGCGATAAACCACGAAGTCGCTGGGCTCAGTCAAGAAGAAATTTAGTTATGATGGGTGAAACATCAAAATTTGGAGGGAGTAAATCTAGTAAAGAACGTGTTGATTCCGATACAACTGAGGCAAAACGACATTCAGTAGCAAGTCGGGCTCATGGCGCACAACAATCTGTTCTTAATGCGACTACGGCAATTGATCGTGAGACAGCAGTTGCAAAAGCAGATGCTCCTGTGCTGATTGAGATGCTGGAAACTGAAAAAGGACGAAAGGTTTTGTATAACAATGCAGGTTCAGTTAGTGATGAAAAAATGAAGGAAATAATGAAATCGGATGACGTTGCTCCTGAAGTGAAGAAAATGATGACTGAAAAGAAGAAGGCCCAGGTGTCTGAAAACCTTATAGAGGAGCATAAATCTGGTGATGCTATAGGTGATGTACTGAATAAGGCAAGTGTTTCTGAATTGAAAACAATTGGTTTTGATACAGCACACGAAAATGCGAGTTCATTAACCTCAAAACAAATTGAGGATTGGGAAGATTTAACTCCAACGCAAAAAAGATCTCTCAAAAAGAAAAGGTCTGATGATTTGATTAGCGCCTTTGAGACGCCAACTGGTCCAAAGGCAATCTTTACTCACTTTAAAAATGACACGGAAAGATCTAAGTTGCCAAAAGAGATTCTGAGTAATACTGATTCAGTCGAATATTTAAATAAAAATATTCTTACCAAGCTAGTAGATAATGACGGCATTGAAGATGGCGACAGGAGAATTATTCGCAAAAATATTGAGAATCATTTCCCTTCAAGTACCGCTGAAGGAAGAGAGTGGAGAAAATGGTTTAATAGAAATAACGCAGGTCAACGTTACCCGTCATGATAAAAATAACAGAACAGAATCGTATAATTACCTACAGAAACACGGACGAGTCAATTCGTACACTTTATACGAGTGACGATGTTTCTAATCTACTTGAGATAAAATATCCTCATTACGATAAGCGTGAAACATACCAAACTATTGGCGACACTATCCTTGGCTTCTACAAAACCTCAGAACTTGCTGAGCTTCTTCAGAAAGAGGCTGGGGTTAGTGCCGATGAAGCACAGAAAATTGTTAGTGACTTATCTGAATTTCTGGCACCTGTGTATGAACGAGAAAAAAATGAAGTACCAGTCAAGCAACAAGAGATGATCGAACTTCAGCAGTCATTTGCCCAACAAGAATTAAAAGACATTCAAGAAAAACTACAAGAAACACCCAGTAAACCTGCACCTAAAGATAAGTATTCTATACTACAACCAATGCGCACAATGGATAGTGACATCAACCGAATTCATGGGTACGGAGCATATCGAGACATGTTTCCTGATGAAGTAGGAGAAAGAAATCACACACAGGAAGTTATACGAAGCGCATCACAGTCTAATTTATTAAACGAAAAACCAAAGCTAGCAGATATTCCAACTTACCAAACAGAAGAAGATAAATGAAACTCCCCGATGCAAGCTTCCCCTCTTTCACTGCGCTATCGCTACGTTCATTCGGCGGGGTATAGCTTTGAATAATTACAGTAGTCTGACTACTGTATTACAAATCGAACACTTTTTCACTTGAAAGTAGTAGTATTTTCTCTGTTTTTTCATCTGGTGTTTGCATAAAATATGTTGTAAATTAAGCCTTTAATACACGAAATACTATTCTTTCCACTGGCAAAGACGAAGAACTGCACGCAGCAAATCGTCTTTGTCAGGCGCACCCGAAGCAATCCAGCAAGTTTCGTTATTCAAGGTAAGTTAGTCTGACTACCCTATTTATTTTGTAGGTTCTTGGATATCGGACCAGTTTGGTCCAGTAGACACATCTGCCACAATTGGCACATTGTAACGTTCTTTTTCATCAAGTACGCTTTCCATTATTTCTTTCAATTTTTTGGTTTCTTTTTTTACATGTTTATCTGCAATTTCAAAAATAAGTTCGTCATGTACTTGCATAAGCATGTGAATAGAGTCCATTTTTTCTTCTTTTTGCATATATTCATAAACTTTATTCATAGCAATACGCATAACATCAGCGGCTGTTCCCTGTACTGGCGCATTGATTGCCATTCGTTCTGCCTGCGCTCTAATAAATGGTACGCTTGATTTAATCCCTGGAAAATATCGACGTCTACCAAATAGGGTTTTTGTGTAGCCATGAAGCCGTGCGTAGTCTTTGGTCTCTTCCAAATATTCTGCAAGTTGCGTAAAGGTATTAAAATAAGCATTAAGAAATTCTTGTGCTTCCTCTCGTGTGGTATTTTCACCAAGGTTCGCGCGTAAAGCATTTACTCCCATTCCGTATAAAATACCGAAGTTAATCACCTTTGCTTTTCGTCGCATGTCACTTGTTACTTCATCTATTTGTACACCAAATACACGAGAAGCAACTCCAGCGTGCACGTCTTCACCATTCTCAAAAATCTCAATCATTTTAGAATCTTTTGAAAGAATAGCAACAATACGCAGCTCAATTTGAGAGTAGTCGATAGAAACAAAAGTGTAGCCATTTTCTGCAACAAAGGCTTTTCTAATTGCTTTACTTTCTTTTGTTCGTATTGGAATGTTTTGAAAGTTTGGATAGCGCGACGCCATGCGTCCAGTAACTGTTCCGGTATGTAATAATGTCGAACGCAATCGTCCATCTGCACTTATCATTTTTGGCAGATTGTCTATGTATGTGGAAACAAGCTTTTTTAATTCTCTGTACCTGAGTATATCTTTAATAATTGGATGATCGTCTTTCATCTTCTCCAACTCGCTTTCTTTGGTTGAGCGTTGTCCTACAGATGTTTTCTTTTGATTTTTAGGTTTTAGCTCTAGTGTGTCAAAAAGCACGTCCCCGACTTGCTTTGGTGAATTTATATTAAATTCAAACGTCGCATGATTATAGATATTTATTTCTAATAAATCTAGTTCCTTGTGCATTTTTATTGAAAGTTTTTTTAGGTATTTTACATCTAAAACCGCCCCAATTTTGTTGATATATTCCACCACGTCCATTAATGGTAATTCAATATTCTCATACACTTCTGTAAGTTCTTTATCTTTTATCTTTTCTTGCAGTTTTTTTGAGATTTCTTCAAAATTAATTATTTCAAAATAAGAACGTCCATAATCAATAATATCGTCATAAGTGGCGTTGGTTCTTTCGCTCTCTATAAGCCAGAGCATGATACTTGCTTTCTGAACATCTGTATCCGATACTCCACTATCAGACTGATCGGAGGTTACATCTTCTGCAAGATTAAACGTGTTTCTTATGCGTGTTGCAAGAGTGCGAAATCCCAACTCGGTAAAAAGCGTGAGTATTGCATCAGTATCTGCTGCTTCCTTCCAGTGCACCAACGGTAATTCATACTCCACAGGAACATCGGTACGAATAGTTGCAAGCATTTTTGAAAACTGGGCTTCTTCTTCGTACTCTTTAAGTAGTCCAATAATTCTTGGTTTAATCCCTGCATCAAGAAACTGCTGTTCGTCTTTTTTGAGTTTTTTATAAATAGCGTCAATAGAGCCAAAGGTGGTAATTAAAGTTGTTGCTCCTTTTTCACCAATACCTGGTATTCCAGGGATATTGTCTGATGCGTCTCCGCGGATACCTTTATAATCAGGCACCATCTTTGGACCAAATCCAAACCTGTCTTTTACTGCCTGTTCGTCATACATCACAGTATCTTTAATTCCTTTTCGCATGGTGTACACTTGAACGCGTTTTTTATCGACGCATTGCAATGTATCCATATCACCTGAAGCAATAATAATTTGTATGTTTTTATTATCTTTTAGTTGGTGAGGTATTGTGCCGAGCAGATCATCTGCCTCGAATCCGACTTTTTCATATATAGGTATATTAAACACTTGGAAAATATCTCTTGAGCGGATGATTTGTTTGACAAGTTCATCGTCTGTTTTTTTTCTTCCACTTTTATAATCTTTGTATGCATCGTGACGATATGTTGGCTGAGGTAAGTCATAACAAGCAGCGATGTAGTCTGGCTTAAGGTCTTCTGTGATCTTTAACAACATCGCAATCACTCCATACAAAGCTCCTGTAGGCTCACCTGATTGAGACGCAAAATCAGGAAGTGCGTGGTATGCTCGGTGTAAAATGGCATGGGCGTCTAGCAAAACTAGCATTTTTTTCTGTGAGTTTTTCTTATTTTTCATGAGTGATAGTAATTATGCGTTTTTCTTCTTCTGTTTTAATGTTGATATGCATGGTATTTTTCGGTAAAAGAGAACTGATATTTTCCGCCCATTCAATACACATAAGGACACCCTCTTCTTTTAGAAGATCCTCAAATCCCAAAACTCGCATCTCGTCAATTTCTTCAATTCGGTACGCATCAATGTGTATTAATTTTTTAAAATATTGATTTTGTAAATTATATTTTTTCATTACTACGAATGTTGGGCTTGTGATGACTTCTTTTACCCTGAGTTTTTTTGCGAGTGTTTGTATAAAAGTAGTTTTCCCTGCACCTAAATCTCCGTATAGAGCAACAACAGCACGGGAATTATACCCGCTAGCGGGTATAATTCCCGTGCTGTTGTTGCTCTGACTTATGTTGCTTAACACATAATCTGACACATTTTCCATTTCCAAAACATTGTTTACAATTAGTTTTTTCATAACATGCATATTATATCATTTTTGACGTATGAAATAGTCCAATATTTTGTACGTCAAAAAGGCCCGAAATTATTCGGGCCTTTGCGGATTTGTTTCGAAGAGACGTCTCAGAAGAGACGACCAAACCTTTTGTGTCTACGGAAATTGCTAGTTTCCATATAGAGCGCTCGCATAAGTGGCGCCCGTTTCGTTATGTCCGCTTGATACACAAACGTAATAACAGTGTGAGCGGGAAACGCTCTCTTGTACCAATCAGGTACACACATGGCCGTGTTTATCGGCCCTTTTGGTGTGTGTAGACGATGCCTAAGGCATAAATATCCGATCCATCGATCGGATATAAGTCGCTCATGTGTGCCTGCACGATTTATTCCCAACTCCCCTAGAGTTAGGTTTACTATCGCAAATGATTCCGCTCTTTCATGCACGTCAGCATGAGTCAAAAACTCATGCTGATTGGTTGTGCAACCAGTGACAAAAAAAGGCGTCACAATTGCCACAACGATTATGACAAATTTTTTCATTTGCTCCTACTCCTTTTTTCTTTCAAAATTCAATCTAATTAAAAACTACCATTTTTTTATTCATATGTATATATCTTTTGACAAGGATGATTTACGTTGTTGACTGAAGAGGGGAAATGCGAAGCATTTCCCCTCTTCAGTCTGATACAATACAATCAACATGACACAATTTGATGACACTTTTAATAAAGAAAAAATGGATGAGATGCGACGTAAAGAAGAAGAAAATCTCATTAAAGCACTTGCATCACAACGTGGTTTACCATTTATTAATTTACGAGGCTTAACTCTCAATCCAGATGCTATAAAGCTTATTTCTGAAAAAAAAGCTCGATCTGGGAACATGATTATATTTGACACTGTCCGAAAACGCATCTCTGTTGCTATTCGCAATCCAAACAATCCAAACACAGAAAAAATCCTAAAATCTTTAAGGGAACGAGGATACGAACTTGCTATTTATCTTACATCTACCACAAGCCTTGAGCATGGATGGGACAGGTACAAAGATTACAAACATACAACAGCTGTAAAACACGGGGTTCTAGATATTGATACAGATGTAATTGCCCAACAAATTAAAAATTTCAGAACCCCAACAGATGTATCTGATTATATTCTAAAAATAAGAACATTAAACAACGCTCGTCGCGTATCATCAACTCTAGAATCCGTATTTGCTGGAGCTATTGCACTTGGAGCAAGTGATGTTCATATTGAACCAAAAAGTGACAGAATTCGCTTACGGTATCGCCTTGATGGAGTACTTCATGATGTTATTGATTTGGAACAACATCTCTATGACAGGATTGTGTCTAGATTAAAGCTCCTATCGGGAATGATTTTAAATATCAAAAATAAAGCTCAAGACGGGCGTTTTACTTTTACTATCAGCGATCATAATATAGAAGTACGTTCGTCGATAATACCAGGTGCATCAGGAGAATCTATGGTAATGAGACTATTAGATCCATCAATAGCAAGTTTCAAAATGGAAAATCTGGGATTAAATTCCGTATTAAAAAAAGTAATTATTGAAGAATTAAAAAGACCAAACGGAATGATTATAACCACAGGGCCAACAGGCTCAGGTAAAACAACCGCACTGTATGCATTTCTTCAAGAGGTGCATAAGCCTGGTATTAAAATAATAACCATAGAAAATCCTGTTGAGTACAAACTAGACGATATTGTTCAAACTCAAACAAGTAGCAACTATTCTTTTGAGTCTGGATTGCGAGCAATTCTTAGACAAGACCCCGATGTAATTATGGTCGGAGAAATAAGAGATGGGGAAGTGGCAACAACAGCCATTCATGCAGCACAGACAGGTCATTTGGTTTTTTCCACATTACACACTAATAGTGCAGTTGGGGCATTTAATCGATTGATTGACATGGGGGTTGATCCTCGAATGATTAGCAGTTCTGTCAATCTTATTCTAGGACAACGGTTGGTTAGAATATTATGTAAATATTGTAAAAAAGAACATAGTCCCACTAAAGAAGAAGCAGAAATTATTACAAAAATTCTAGCAACACATCCATCTCCTCCATCATTACCTAAAGATTTTGTAGTGTATGAAGCTGTAGGGTGCAAGAAATGTAATCAGACAGGCTTTACAGGAAGACAAGGGGTGTACGAAGCAATACGTGTAGATGAAAAAGTAGAAGAAGCAATAATAAATGATCCCAGGCAACACATAATTTCAAAATCTACAAAAGAACAAAAAATACCATCTATGGCAGAAGACGGAATTATAAAAGTTATTTCTGGGGTGACTTCACTAACTGAATTACGAAGAGTTATCGACATCACTTCCAACCTGAACATGACAACACCAATTACCCCAAGTGATTCTGAAGATTTTTCATCTCACATAGTGTAGTACCCTGATAATAAAATTACTAGACTGCTTTCATATCGTCTTCTAATTGCCCGTCTTTGCGAGTCACAGTCGAAGCAATCCAGAAAAAGTAGAATTTCGTTATTTAGTATGAAGTAGATTGTCTGTGCATGTTTAACCAGAAACAAAAAAACCACACAGTCAAGAGTAATTTTTATGATCTCATGGTACTATCGATTTGAAGGAGAATTATTCATAATAATTCAAATAATATCTATTCTGTTTCAGAACATAATCCTCTAAGCATAACTTCCGGGCGGAAGAGATTACAAAACTAAGAAATACTGCAGTTGTTTCATTCTAATGATGAACACCACAGCACACTCGCTAAATAATCTTTTATTGTTTAGAGGATTATACACTCAAACATATCCAAGTTCTCTAAAATATGTATATTAGACTTTCTCCTTTATAATCTGCGTCTATTTCGTAAAATATACTTTTTAAGACTATAATGAAGCAGGTCGATTTTTTATAAATAGAACAGTGTCTTTTTAATTTGACACACAATCCGGCTCAATCCAGATTTAACATGTGTTACACTAACATAACATAACATTTTGTCAAGCACTTCAAAAGTGTATATAGAAAGTTAGATAACCTTGATTAGTTAGATATATTTATTTATATTGTAAAAGCACTGTATTTTTTATAATTATTTGATATGATACATTCTACTTACTCTTGAGAGTAAGTAATATACAATTTTGACCGCAGAGATTATGGTCCCATCGTCTAATGGTTAGGACGCCAGGTTTTCATCCTGGAAATCGGGGTTCGATTCCCCGTGGGATCACCAGATATTTCGCGGCCTAGGCAACTTCGTCTGTGTCTTCCATACTGTTACCATACATCAGTCATAACACAATTTTGAGCTCTTTGGGTAGATTAGAGGTTCGATCTGTTTGTCGGCGTGATTTTAGTTCCTCAAGACTAGCTCAAGAGTATACCAAGCGCGCGGTCAGGTTTTGTATCACTTGTAGATTTTGCAAACTCAAATGAGTTCTTCCCAAATTCATAGTAGAAGGTTGAAACCTAGAAAATCTAAATGTTGCGTCCAACGATCCACAGAGTTGTCTGTGGATCACAGAGAGTTCTACCACCGTTTGAGGTAACCAGGATCATCTCTTCAATAGACCCTCCATTTGGGACCTGACACCGCGGCTCAATTGTGTATGTGCCGAAATTTTTCAGAGTACGCTGGGCGCGTGGGTTGTCAGCTATACCGATTAAAGTTCCAGGGTTATGTGCAACTTCGCCAATTGGATGACCAGTAGAGTGATCATAGTTTGGAAATCCAGCGTCAACTATGCCGCTGCGAACAATTTCATCAACTTCATATCCAAATACATTTGCTTTTGCCGCCTTAATGCCGCTATCAATTGACGAAACCAACGTATCAAATACCTTCTGAACCTCAGATGGTGGGTTTTCCTCATTTTCGTGAGGTAAATACGCCATTCGTTGCAAATCACTGCTTACGGTTCCACCATCGTCAAACATTAGCTTAACACCGAAATCAGCATAGATAGTTTCACCCGGCTGAATACGGTAATCACTAGTATCTGCATGCCCACCTTTCGCCAGATTTGGACCGACGAGAACAATAGGGCATGCATCTTTGTTCCATGAATAAGTCTCTGAAGTAATTCCATTCTGTTTGCAAAAGCCCTCACTTGTAGCTTCCATATAGTTTTGAATAGCAGCTGCAATCTCATGCTCTGACATTCCTTGGGAAATACTAGAAAACCCTGACCTAATTATGTCTACAGCACGCTCCGCAGCAACCTGCATACGAGAGATTTGCAATTCGCTTCGGCGTTCAACGAGTGAGTAGAAAAGTTCTTCAGCCGACAGAAATTGTGGCGCAGCCTTTTTGTTTTTTTCGTAAAGCTTGCTAATTCGGTTGGTAAGCGACTGGAATACTCCATGCCCCAGTGAATCGACTTTATGATCGCCTGATTCAGAGAAATTTAGGAACACTTTACCCGGCCAATTTTCTTGCTGGAATGCTTCTTGCAGAAGTCCTGTTAGTTCTGATTGGCCACTGTAGACACGAGTTGGAATACCTGAATCAATATCAGCATCAAGTGTTGAAACCAATAAAAACAAATCATCTTCCGTCAAAAATGCGAATGTAGGTGATGAGTATTTATCCGATATATGCAAGTCAAAAAGTCGATCTGACCCATCCGTGCTATACCAAAGCCAAACAGCACCGGGAAGATCTTCGGTGGCCAAGGCTTTCATTTTTTTGAGGTTGTCACTATTCATGGTCCAGCTCCAAGACATATTCAATTTTTTGCTCAGCAAGAAGAGGTCGAAGAAGGCGTACGTCGTAAACACCGTCCACAACGTGTGGTTCAATAATATCACGGTTTAGTAGAGAAATGCGCATACCATCAGGAACTTGAAAGCGTATCCTGCAATTTAGACAAGGCTCTTTTGTT
>CAZADB010000010.1:0-11748 GCA_964483835.1 uncultured Candidatus Saccharibacteria bacterium | reverse complement strand
CACAATTGTAAAAGCCACTTCTTAAAAAGAAGTGGCTTTTACAATTGTCCGTCTTACGTCTTTTCAACCCTGCATAAGAAAAGGGCCCACACTTTTGTATGTCTAAACACTTTCGCAATAAGTTTACTGCTATTTTGAATCTTACGTCTTTGCCAGTGGAAAGAATAGTATTTCGTGTATGGTCTTAAAAATCTACTCCACTTCCTACTATAATTATTAAACCACACTCAGTTCTATCAAATATGTGCGTAATACGAAATCTGTTCGTGATCCGATTTTATTTTACTGCTTCAACTATTTTCTTGAATTGGTCGGGCCGTTCTACTGCTAATTGTGCAAGCATTTTTCGATTAAGCTTTACATCCTTGTCTGAAAGAGATTTAATAAATCGATTATATTTTATATCAAAAAGACTGAGCGCTGCATTGATTCTAACTGTCCACAGTCGTCTAAAATCACCTTTTTTATCTTTTCTATGGTCAAATGCATGCAACTGTGCGTGATAGATTGCTTCTCTGGCTTCTCGTAGTTTATTTGATCTTCCAAAACGATATCCTTTTGTTTGTGCGAGAATATTTTTACGACGTTTATTTGGTGTTGTTCCACCTTTTACTCGTGCCATATATTTATATATTGATTGATAAAATACTTGATAATGATTCGCGGAAATAAACTAAGCTCCTGTCCCAGGCAAAAATCTCCTAGTAACTCGTTTAGAATAGTTTAATAGTTGCGTTCGCTTTCTTTGGAGACGTTTTTGTCCTGACTGCTTCGCATTGAAGTGATTTTGACCAGGTCGTCTAGCAACAAGCTTGCCATTCTTGGTAACTTTTATTCGTTTACTGTATGACTTGTTTGTTTTCATAATAATTTTATTTTGATCAAGCTAGAAAGTGTGGCAAATATAACTTATTTAGCTTTGTTTGTCCATAGATTATATATTTCGTACATTCTGGATTATGGAAATTTTATCTAATCTTATATGTAATTGTTACGCGCGCTGTAATAATATCTTCACCAATTGAAATGTTTGGTGAAAATGCAGGTTCTGGAAATACTCTTTGGCTACTCTCACTATCACCAAGCATCATTACTTCTCTTATTGGAGTGGGGAAAGACACTCTTGACCCGCCGTCGTTAAAATGCACTATGTCTCCCAGTCGTACCCCAAGCTCATCTGCCAGACGTATTGCTTTTTCTTTTGCATCTGAAACAGCAAGTAGTCGAGCTTCTTCTTTCAAAGGCTCTATATTATCTACCTTAAAAGACAACCTGCTCATATTTGTAGCTCCAAGACCACCAACAGCTCCAATTAATCGTCCAGCTTGCTCTGTATCTCGTACTGTCACTCGTATATTTTGCGTCACAACATACTCAACTAAAATACGGGTAGTACCACCATGATTAAATTCAGCTTTGCGAAATTCATATCTTGGGTGCACATTATATCCAGTGGTTCTAATATCTTTTTCATCAACACCTCCTTCAGACTGTAAGTATGTCATGATGGCGTTTACTTTTTCACCAGAAATTGTCTGTGCTTGAGCGACATCTTCTGCCTCAGCTTTTACTGTAAAATGAAATACTCCAATATCAGGAATAGCACTTACCTCTGCTACTCCTTCCACATTAATTGTGGCGTGGTTAAATTCTGGAGAGACAATATTGAGTGTTAATGCTGTAATAGATATAATCGCAACTACAATCACCATACCTAAAACAGCCACAATAATCCTCATATACAAATATTTAAATAGTGTATCCATAAATATAAAATTAGTTAATTATTAATGCACTTACTATATCATTCCAACCTTTCTTATCACAAACTCTATTGAACTCATACATATCTTCTGGAGTGGGTGAAAAATCTCGAGGTTGATCACCTATGAGAAAATACATAATAGATTCTGTGTTCTTGACATGTCCAAGTGACAAAGCATGTCCAAGCTCATGAGCTAAAACCAATCGCAAGTCATCCTTATTATAAAAAGTATATATATTAATGCGTGTCCCTGAACTATATGTACCTTGAGTAAATTCACGAGATTTCCCGAAAGAATCATTATATTCATGCACTCCTCTATTATACATATCAATCAGAATGTTTCCCCTGTCGCCTGTATCGTTAATTTTTGCAACTAATACATTTAGGTTTTCTGAAAGTTTATTTAGATCGTTCTTTTTCATTTCAAGTTCTTTTTTTTGTGTTTGCAGTATTTCATACTGCTCTTTTGTTACCCCACCAGCCTGATTATATGACTGAACTTGCGCGTTATGAGAATCTAATTTTTCTTCATAATCTTTCATTGTTTCGTCGTGTAAATTTACTAGATTACTATATTGAATTACTAAATTTTGATGAATATTATGAAGTGATTCACTTGCTCCTTGTGTTTTATCTAACTTATTTCTAAATCTCTTTCCTGAATCAATAAGCTTCTGACGTTCATCATAAATAAGATTTATAGTAAATTTTGAGCTTGCATCATATGTGAATAAATTCTGTCCTGCTTTATCCTCCCACACCAACTCTGCATCTAATAACACGTCACGAAGATCATTATACGAAAGCCCAAAAGCGTCATTAATTTCACCTATTGAATACCTGATAGGTACCTGACATGTATTTTGATTCCAGTAATAAAACCACCCAAAAACAAAAGACAAACCTGTAACAAACAAAATCACAAAAATATTTCGCATATACAAGATATTATACCAATAAATCACCCAAATACGCCATGATGCGAATTAGATCACCCAAAATCTAACCACAGACAGTATCGTTAGACAACGAAAAATAATACCACAGCGTGTATATGAAAATGCAAACACGTCACGAATTAACGCTTGAGATACTCCCCCGATATCTCAAAGCGAATAAACAGGGCGGGGGACAAAGATGTTGAATGAGTATTGTGCAAACACGGGATATGGCAGAAAATATGCCGTTATGAAGCTAAGAGATTGCCAATTATTAACCAACCGCTCAATTACATTCCGACCATGATACAATAAGGTTTATGAAAACAGACTATGGTATTATTGTTTTGATTCACCAAATATTTTAACAAGTTGCTCTTCCCAGCCAAAACAAGTTTCTATATTGCAAAGCTTCTCAAAAACCTTGATGCCCACAGGTTCAAGTCTGGCGTATTCTTGAAGTACCATAACTACTTCTTCCATAAATCCACCAACTGCACCGTCCGAGTCATCAACACCACCTGTGCATATTTTTTTATCAAGCCGCAAAAGTATATCAACTAATAATTTCGTTACCTGTTCACTTACTGGCAACTCTGAAACTAATTTTTATAATCTGGCACATCCCTCGCTAAGTGAGTCTTGATAAGCAAACCAAGTTTTAGAAGGTCCAGAATACGCTTTAATATATCTCATCGCAGATGTGATTGCTTTTTTAATTTCCAACAACTCTTCTTTGCTTAATTCTCCCAACTCGCCACTACACACAGGGCTGTCGACAAGCTCTTTGTCGTCTTTGTCTAATTCCTTACCACCGACAACTGCATAAATTTCCACAGCCACCATATGTTTGCAGAGTGTATCATTTTGACCAAGATAACAGTTGCAACTGCCGTGATCATAATATTTAGCAGACACAAAAACTCTATAAGAATGCGTTCCCAGTACAACAGCAGAATGACCATTAATATTTTCTTGAAATTGCGTAACTTTCCCATTCTCGTACAAACCAACCGCTCTCTCAAAAGTTGATCTACCAGTTGCAAATTTTATTTTGTCTAAGTCGTATTTTGGCATTGTATTAAGTTTCATTCAATATGTTTGACCGAACACTTTTAATAAAACAAGAGTGTGTAGTAAAGTTAAATTATGAAAAGAATAACATTAGTAAATACAGTAGTCAGACTACTGTATTTAAGTGTTCACTGAATCTTTTGTTTTTTGAAATGTATTTTTTATTATAAATTCTTAAAAAATTTCTTATTGCTTCTTTGTATGAAATACAAAAATGTATTCTATCTTCTATGACATCGGATGTCTCCCTAGCTGGCTATTGCCACAAAAGTGCTTTTTTAGACAATATACGCTATAGTACACAACACATATGGCAAAACTCGTACCAGAAAATCACCCAGTGTTACATGCAATTGCGGATGAAATTACGCAAGAGGATTTTGATAGTGGGATGGTTACAAAAATCATTAAAGACCTAAAAAGTGCCCTTAAAAGCTACAGTGTAGACGGATTTACAGCAGTTGCCATCGCTGCGCCGCAAATTGGAATCTCAAAACGACTGTTTATCATCGAGGACCAAAGTGATGACCGTGACGCGCTTCCATGCCTTGTTGCTGTCAACCCACGAATCCTAAAAGTATCAAAGAAAACGCATATAGTTGGTGAAGGATGTCTGTCACTACCCAATCTATACGGAGATGTAAAACGACACAAAAACGTAACCATGCGTGCAACAGACGAAACAGGTTCAGAGTACACAAGAGGTGCCGGAGGCCTACTCGCACAAATCATCCAACACGAACACAACCACCTCGACGGCATCCTATTCCCCGACATCGCTGAAGTAGTCTACGCAAAAGAAGAAATGGAAAAACGAGGTTTAGGTGAGGCGAAGGGTTGATGCAGTACAAAATTATTTACATTTATGAAAAATCTCAAAATTGCATACTTTGGGGGGTGAGCCACTTGGTATCCCTGTACTAAACGAATTAGAAAAAGCAGGTATTATACCTGAGCTTATTGTCTGTAACCCAGACAGACCTGCGGGACGCAAGTATGTTCTAACGTCACCACCAGTTAAACAATGGGCGATTGAACATGATATCGGTGTCTGCCAATCAGAAAACATAACCAATGAAACTGGCTGAAAGGTACCCCACAAACGACACAAGTTTTATTCGGGCTGCCGGACAGGGACTCGAACCCCGATTGACGGTACCAGAAACCGCAGTCCTACCGTTAGACGATCCGGCAATATGACTTGTACATCATGTCACATAAAAAATAAGAATCAAATCTTTTATCTTTCTTGTTGATATGTTTACAAATTTATTCCTATTGCATCTCGTACTTGTTTTAAGGTTTTTGTAGATACTTCCTTTGCTCTACCTGCCCCCTCTGACAAAACCTCTCTCACTTGATCATCGGTTATTAAATCACGACGCTCTCTAAGTGGTTTTATAAATTTATTTAAATCTTCTATAAGAATTTTTTTCAAATTACCATACATTCCTATGTTGTTATTATAAATAATTTCTAAATCTGCTTCATTTTTAATAAGTCGATGTATCGCATATATATTTTCTGGACGTTCGTCACCAGAATTAGTTACAATACTCATTACTGCCTTTTCAATTTCTTTCAAATCTGCAAACAGAGGTATCGTATTGCCGTAGCTCTTGCTCATTTTTGAACCGTCTGTTCCAGAAATAATACCAACCGAATCAAGTATTTTTTCTTTAGGTGATTTAAGAATATCGCCATAAGCACGATTAAATTTCCCCACTACTTCACGCGTGTACTCTAGATGTTGACGCTGATCTTCTCCTACGGGCACAATGTCTGTATCGTATAAAACAATATCGGCAGCCATGAGCATCGGATAAGTAAACAGTCCCGCATTTGCTTCCATGCCTTTATTTATTTTATCTTTGTATGAATGTGCCTGCATTAAAAATGGCACGGTAACCATGCAATTCAACACCCAGCCCATCTCAGTGTGATGCGGATTATCAGACTGACGGAATATAACTGCTTTTTCTGTATCAAGACCACACGCCAGATAGTCACGTACTATATTATATATATTTTTACGCAACACTTCTGAATCTCTCACAGATGTTAGTGCGTGATAATCAGCAACCATAAGGAAGCTCTCATACTCCTCATATATATCTAAAAATGGCTTCAACGCACCAAAATAATTTCCAATATGCAAATCACCTGAAGGCTGTAGTCCTGTAAAAAGTCGTTTTTTCATTTATATAGTTTAACAAACAAAGTGTCTAAATGACAAGCGTCTTGGACAGAAAGTTGGACTAAAATATAAATACGTCATTTCTTTACATTATAGAGTATAATATATATGTTACTTAAAATAATTCCCTAATCCCATACAATAATAAACACATTTATGCACATCTCAAAAAAACACGATACAAATGTCTGTCAAGATTGCTGTACACAATTAAGACAAATATTAAAAATAAAAAAATTTTCCGACGCAGAAATACAATTGTTAGATAAGCCAAAACGAGTATTAACAGTAGCGGTGCCTGTAAAAATGGATTCAGGCGAGGTGCAAACATTTAACGCTCATAGAGTTTTATACAGCAACGCGCGCGGTCCAGGTAAAGGAGGAATTCGTTTTCATCCTGATGTAGATGTTGAAGAAGTAAAGCATCTGGCTTTTCTTATGTCCTTGAAATGTGCTTTGGTGGACATTCCTTTCGGCGGAGCAAAAGGAGGTGTTGAGGTTGATCCTTCAAAATTATCTAATAATGAACTTGAATCTCTCTCCAGAAATTTAATAGAGGAAATACATCCATTTATTGGTGAAAAGATTGACATTCCTGCGCCTGATGTGAATACAAATGCTCAAATTATGGGTTGGATGGTGGATGAATATTCAAAAATTCGAGGTGAATATACTCCTGGTGTCATCACAGGAAAACCTATTGCGCTAGGTGGATCAAAAGGACGCACTGAAGCAACGGCTCTGGGTGGCGCATTTGTACTTAAATCTTATTTAGAACACGTTGGAAAGACAATAAAAGGAAGTACGGTATCAGTGCAAGGTCTTGGAAATGTAGGGTCTCATATCGCACAAATCTTGCACAACTGGGGAGCAAAAGTTGTTGCGGTGAGCAACTCAAAATATTCATTTTATAACAAAGATGGTATTGATATACCAAAATTTTTAGAAAATTATTCGCGCAACAGCACTCCAGAAGATATGGGTGTAGAAGAAATTACCAACTCTGAACTGATTACATTAAATGTAGATGTGTTTATTCCTGCCGCATTGTCACATCAAATCACAAATGAAAACGCTCATGATATAAAAGCAAAAGTAATTCTAGAAATGGCAAACAATCCAATTACAACTGATGCGGATATTATACTCCAAGAAAAAAATATCACAGTCATACCTGATATATTGGCAAATGCTGGAGGTGTTATAGTTAGTTACTTTGAGTGGGTGCAAAATAATACTAATGATTACTGGAGCAAAAACACGGTTCATTCCAGACTTGAAGAAAATATTGTAAAAGCATTGACCGATGTTTTAGCAAGCTGTCCAAACGACAACTACTACGAACTACGAACTACGGGATACATTCTTGCACTTGATAGAATTATAGAAGCAGAAAGATTCAGAGGAAGATTAAAATAATCGTCATAAGCAATGAATCCGTAAACACTAAACGGAGCTATCTCATATATTATTGTGCGTTTATGTCAAAAGTATTAAAAAACTAATAATGATGGATTTGCAACTAAAATAATACCCAACACCAACATTAGTAATCCTCCAATCAACAATGACCATTGGGCATACTTGGCTCCGCTTGCCTGTAATTTAGAATACCCCCAAATTGCTAAAGCAAACACTATAACATCATCGACCATATATCCGATAGTAAATACCAATATATACCACTGCCTCTCCAAAAAGCTAAGCATATTCATTTCTAAAATTTTTGTATACGCCTGTGGGATACCGATAGAACATGCAAATTCAATGACATTAATTGAAAATGCTATCAATAGTATAGCTAAAATTGATACAATAGTAATTGGCTTGCTAACAATATCTTTTAATTTATTTATTGTACGAGATTGTGTTGCACTATTTGTAATATCACAGACTAAATCTTTATTCTTGTTTTTATTCCAGCGCCACAAAAAGAAAACTCCCCCTGCAAGAGCCAGGAAGCCTACCATTGGTGTAACGTATTGATCTAACGCAATAAAATCCCACGTTTTGTACCACACATTAAGAATTAAATTATACATTATACCTTGAGCAACAATAAATAATCCGGCAAGTAGTATCATTTTTTTCTTATTTCCAACTTGAGATAAAATTATCAGAAAAGTAATTAAAACCCACATGGCACATGGGTTAAATCCATCAATTACACCAAGGATTAAAGATAGAGAAAATAAAGATAGAGTTTTCAAATCAACAATACCCACTAAAGGTAAATCAAAAATGAAACTACCGGTCTCAGCTGGTTCACATGAAATATCAGTACAAACTCCTCCAGTTGACTCATTATATTGTATCGAAAACGTTTCGTCATGTTTTTCAATTAACTTTATGTTAGTAGAATATCTTGCATCAGCAATAGCTGATAAAATTTGCACTCCTGTTGTTCTAGGGCTATTAAAACCAGAAAATACTTGATTTCCCACTACAGTAATAGGCGTTATTTTTGCCAGTTCGTGTTTATTAGTAAATTTATTATATAAATCTCTTGCTACATCATCTCCTGTAATATTCAAATATATATAATCTATCCCCTTCTCATCCATCCACTCAATCTGGGAGATACAGAAAACACAATCATCACGTCCAAACATGTACACTATAGGATTTTCTGTAATTATTGGTTTATTTTCTGATTGAGCATAAGTAGTAAGCGCCAACAGTGGAGACACAAACAAACTTATTAAAAATAAAGAGGATAAAATAATTTTCATACGAGTTAAATATTACCACACATAGACTTAACTAATGCATATCTATGCCATTCTTCAAAACAATCTAGTAGGTTTTGTTAAGGGTGGTATTATTTTTTACACAAATCTAATATTTCATCTATTCTGATCTGATCTACGAAACTGTCTACATGAGACACTAGCAACATTGCTCCATTATAATCATGTAATGCTTTTGCAATTACTGGGACATGCCGAAAGTTAATATGATTTGTTGGTTCGTCTAGGATTAAAAGGCCAGGTTGCAATAAAACCAATCGAGCAAACGCAACCAGTCCCTTCTGACCTTCAGAGAGTAATCCAATCTTTGTTTTTATAATGTCACGATTTATTAAAAATCCCGCTGCGACACTACGCATATCTTCTTCAATCTTTTTATCCATCACGTCCATCAGACATTCAAATACAGTTTGTTCAAAATCAAGATTTGAAAAATCTTGTCGATAATACCCAATAGTTACTCCTTTAGCAATTTTCTCCCCGTCTGCATGACCTGATGAAAGTGATTCAAGGAGTGTTGTTTTCCCGATTCCATTTGGACCTACGATACGCATGTGCTGTCCACGCTTGAGAACTACATCGCACTTAACATCTTTGGGACTATGATTACGAATGACTTTGTACGAAGTTAGTGTCATTACGTTGGTTGAAATATCTTTTTGCACAGGAATAGTAAACTGGCGAATAGTTTTATCTTCCTGTCGCACTTCCACTTTATTTTCCTCGTACTCAGACACTTTATCTCTCATGCGTTTTGCCACCATACGCATACCACCTCCTTTATGTGCAAAAAAGTTTGCCTTGTCTTTATTTTCTTGGATTTCTTTTTGCAAACGTGCATTTTGTCGTCGTTCTTTTTCTACCTGTGCTTTAATATCTTTAACTACATCATTATAGTTACCATTAAAAAGTTCGATCTTTTTCGTCTGACTATTGAGATACAAGACTCCATGTGTAAAAGAATTTAGGAAATTTGAATCATGTGATATAACGATTACCGTCTTCTTATATTCCTTCAAAAATTCAGTGAGGTGTTGAATGCCTTCAGAATCAAGATTGTTTGTCGGCTCATCTAGAAGAAGTATATCTGGATTTTGTATTAATGCAGATGCAAGAAGCAATCGTGATTGCTGTCCTCCAGAAAAGCTTCCCACAATACGATCTTTGAATGTTTTGATAACATCTGCATTTTTTGGCGTCAGATTGACCACTTCTAAAATACGATCAATTTTTGGATCTATATCATATATTTTCTCATTAAAACATTTTGCAAAAAATTCACGCAGAGTAAGAGACAATTCGTCACCAGGAATAACTTGTCGGGACACTGCAATACTTGTGCGTGTCATGATGTTGATATCGCCCTCATCAGACTGATAAGCTCCCAATATTAATCCAAAAACAGTACTCTTGCCTGCACCATTTTGCCCCATGAGTGTAAATTTAGCACCACGACGAATAGCAAAACTGGACTCAATAAGAATTGGCTTTGTCACATCGTGCTCAAACGATACATTATTAAAAGCTATAAGTCCTTCTTGTCGTGGCATATTGTGCAGTAGCTTACACCATCATTGTGATGTAATCAATAGACTTGTTACCAAATAAGATTTTGATGAAAATTTTATAATTTTGTGCGAAAATTTCAAAAAATGAGGCAGAATATCTGGATATTTCAACGAATTTTTTGGAATTTGTAGCCAAAATTTGGAAATTTTGGCAAAAAAATTATTTGGTAACAAGTCTATTGTGTGGCTAGTGTAAACCGCTACTATCGTAGAGGGTAATATGGATTGAAAGCAAAGCTTCCAATCCAAGAGCAGTCTGACTAACATAATGATAGGTAATTCACCAACAACTTGATATTGTATTTGCGAAAAAATTAAATAAATTCTATCAATTTAATGACAAAAAATGCAAAGAACAACAGTAACATCGCTCCTTCCCATCGCATTATTTGACGGGAAAGACCATTGACGAAGAAAATAGCTGACGCAGCAAGTAAAATAACTATCCCTAATTCCATTACAACCTTATCAGCAACAAGTGGGACAATAAGCCCTGGAATTCCGACCACAACCAGCATGTTAAAAGTATTAGATCCAAAAATATTCCCAATGGCTAATTCAGTATCGCCAGTTTTAATAGCATTCAAAGAAACAAATAATTCAGGCAATGAGGTTCCAAGAGCGATTGCACCAATTGTAATTAGCCCAACTGGAACAGACATTGCTGTCGCTATATTCACCACCATATCTACAGTATAATGCGCTCCAACAAGAACCGCTGCTATACCAAATACAATAAAAGCAATAGTTTTCGCTTCCAACCGAGCGTGACGTCCCCCGGGTTTTT
This sequence comes from uncultured Candidatus Saccharibacteria bacterium, assembly GCA_964483835.1. Lineage (GTDB taxonomy): Bacteria > Patescibacteriota > Minisyncoccia > Phycocordibacterales > UBA918 > OLB19. Next base: position 666 of record CAZADB010000010.1, on the reverse strand, counting down.
TTAAATGTACAGAGTCTCCTGTACGAGCTTCGGAGAACAAGTACCACATGTAGGCACAGAATGTTCCAAGTAATAATAACGCCTCTAGCCTGTCAACAGACCCGTCCCATATCACCATTAAAAAATGAGTAGTAGCTATAAAGAAAATAGGAAGTTCTGTTTTAATTAAATCGCGTTTGATCACTATTCTTCCACCAACAGCAGCCAGAATTCCTACAATCAATAAAATGTTAGTAATATTCGACCCCACAGCATTGGCTATTACGATTTCTGTTGTGCCGCTTAATGCAGCGGCAATAGACGATGCCAGCTCAGGTAATGATGTTCCAAAACCTACAATAAGAACCCCTATGGCAAATTTACTCATTCCAAGCGATGCTCCAACCTGCTTTGCACCAACAACAAACATATCAGCCCCACGAACAAGAGTGAATAGTGCAGCTCCCAAAGCCAATGTCCAAAGTCCTATTTGTATAAAATCCATTATATGAAAATCAAATTAAATACTTACATTTTAATAATGTTAGATGTTTAATATTGTACACTATGATCTGTGTAGAAAAAATAAATACAGTAGTCAGACTACTGTATTAATTCTACATAATTAATTTTTTGGTTTGGTGTCATTTTTAATATTATCCTTAACAAACGCTCTAACAGTAATAA
>CAZADB010000009.1:0-11912 GCA_964483835.1 uncultured Candidatus Saccharibacteria bacterium | reverse complement strand
AAGACTTTGGGTTGTGGTATATTTTATTTGGTGTATACTCTTGGGTACTGACGTTATATTCTATTCGAGTGAGTCACGATTGGTGGATATGTTGGATTAAGGCGAGGTTTAATTACCTAGCAGGAGGGACTGTTGTTCTTAAAATACTTACTGTTCAAAGTGATGCAATTAGTAATCGTGCAAAAATAAATACACCCTATAAACAAGCGCTTATAAGTGCGTTTTAATTGGTGTGTACTTTTTTATAATAAGTAAAGTAATCACATAATTATGTATACAAACCCAAAAGCAGATGAATATTCTTCAGTGGGAGCAATGCCACAGAAAAAATTCAAGCTCGCCAAAGATCCTTTGGTTGAATTGCCTGATCTTATTCAGCCACAAAGAGATTCATATAAGTGGTTTATTGAAGAAGGTCTGAAGGGGATTTTCAAGGATTTTTCACCTATTTCTGACTATGCAGAAAAGAAGTTTGAAATGCAATTCAAAAAATATGAACTTGGCAAGCCAAAATGCACAGCGATAGAAGCGAAAACCAACAAAGTAACTTACGACGCACCTTTGCGTGTAACTGTTGTATTGAAGAACAAAACATTCGATTCTGATAAAGATCAAGAAATTTTCTTGGCTGATATTCCTGTTATGACAGACCACGGGACATTTATCATCAATGGTGTGGAGAGGGTAATCGTGCCGCAACTTGCGCGAAGTTATGGGATATTTTTCACTTCACAAGAATTAAAAGGCAAGACGTATTTCGGGGCAAAAATCATTCCATCACGCGGATCATGGATTGAAATTGAATCCGAAGCAGATGGGGTTATATATATTAAAATTGACAGAAAAAAGAAAATCCCTGTCACTTCACTTTTGCGTGTACTTGGTTTGGAAAAAGACGAAGACATGATTAAATTGTTTAGCGATACACAGCGTGGAGAAGAGTATATCAAAGCAACCCTTGCAAAAGATCCAGCAAAAACTACAGACGATGCTTATCTTGAGGTGTACAAACGTCTTCGTGACGGCGACTTGGCAACAGTAGACAATGCAAGAGATTTTGTGAACTCTATTTTTTCTCCCGAACGTTATGATCTTTCAGAAATTGGACGATATCATTTTAACAACAGGTTTTCGCGCACAATTCCAACCAAATCATCAGATCAAAGAGTAATTACTCTTGAAGATTTCAGACTGATTTTGAGTAATATTATGGTGTTAAATCATACTCCAGGTGCTGTGTCTGATGATATTGATCATCTTGGCTTTCGTCGTGTTCGTTATTTTGGTGAGATGTGTATTCAAAGAGTTCGTGTAGGAATGACTCGCATGAAGCGAAACATTCAAGACAGAATGTCGACTATTGAGGCAGAAACGTCACTTCCGATGCAGATTCTAAATCCTCGACCATTGCAGGCTGCTATTAAAGAATTTTTCTCAACCAACCAGCTGTCTCAATTTATGCCGCAGCAGAATATTCTAGGAGAATTAGAGGGCTTGAGAACACTGTCAGCGCTTGGTCCTGGTGGGCTAACACGAGAACGAGCGGGTTTTGAAGTTAGAGATGTGCACACATCACACTACGGAAGACTGTGTCCTATTCATACTCCCGAAGGTCCAAACATCGGTCTTATCTTGCGTCTTGCGATGTACGCCAGAGTAAATCGATTTGGCATCATAGAAACACCATATGTTAAAGTTGAAAAAGGAATTCTTACAGGTGAGATTGTGTACTTAAATGCACATGAAGAAGAGCCGTTTAACATTGCTCATGCTGCGATTGTGATAAGTGACAAAGGAAAGATTGAAAAAGACTATGTCGAAGTACGACGTGGCGGAGTACCTAGATTAGTATCCAGAAAAGATGTAGATTACATGGATATTGCAACAAATCAAGCATTTTCTGTAGCGACTTCAATGATACCATTTTTAAATCATGATGACGCCAACCGAACTCTGATGGGTTCAAACATGCAAAAGCAAGCCACACCATGTCTTATTCCAGAGGCTCCTATTGTTGCAACAGGTATAGAAGGTATGGCGGCATTGGATACCGGAAGAGTAATTGTCGCGCGTGAAGCAGGTGAGGTTATTGAGTGCGACTCAAAACATGTTGTAATTAAGAAAAAAGACGGAAAGAAAGATGAGTATCCATTTATCACTATTCAAAAAACTAATGATTTCTCAGCATTCTATCATCGACCGCAAGTCACTACTGGGGATAAGTTAAAAAGAGGCGATCTGATTGCGGACACTACTTCAACTGATCACGGTCAAATGGCGGTAGGTCAAAATGCATTAGTGGCATTTATGTCATGGAGTGGATCTAATTTTGAAGACGCTATTATTATTTCTCAACGACTGGTGAAAGACAGTAAATTTGCCTCTATTCATTTAGATGAATTAGACGTGTCGGTACGAGATACGAAACTAGGTCCTGAAGTAACTACTCCAGATATTCCAAATGTATCTGAGTTAAAATTACGAAATCTAGATGAAAATGGAGTTATACGTGTTGGTGCAGAAATTAGAACAGGAGATATTCTGGTTGGAAAGGTAACTCCCAAAGGAGAAGCTCAACTTACTCCAGAAGAACGATTGTTGCGATCTATTTTTGGAGAGAAAGCAAAAGATGTAAAAGACACATCACTGCGTCTGGCGTCAGGGAAAAGAGGTCGAGTTATTGGTGTGAAAATTTTCTCACGAGAAAATGGTGACAATCTTGATAGCGGAGTGATTAAAAAGATTTTGGTGACTGTCGCGCAAGTACGAAACATATCCGTCGGAGATAAACTTGCTGGACGACATGGAAACAAGGGGGTAATTTCACGAATCTTACCAGAAGAAGATATGCCATATACAGAAGACGGACGTCCTGTTGATGTGCTTCTTACGCCGCTTGGTGTACCTTCGCGTATGAATCTCGGTCAGATTCTTGAGCTGCATTTGGGTATGGCTGCAAACGCGCTTGGATATCAAGCAATCGTACCTCCATTTGCATCAGCAACAGAAGATGAGGTAAAAGACGAACTTGAAAAAGCAGGTATTGCACGCGACGGTAAAATTCAATTAAAAGATGGACGAACAGGAGAAAAGTTTGAGCAAAGGACTGCGGTTGGGTATATGTACATCTTAAAACTCCATCACATGGTGGAAGACAAGATTCACATGCGTTCAATTGGTCCATACTCTCTAATTACACAACAGCCTCTTGGCGGGAAAGCTCAAATTGGAGGGCAGAGATTTGGGGAGATGGAGGTGTGGGCTTTGCTTGGATACGGAGCAGCGTATACATTGCGAGAAATGCTTACAATCAAATCAGATGACATTATCGGTCGTTCAGCAGCATTTGATTCAATTGTGCGAGGTGAGGCAATTAGCCATCCGTATACACCCGCAGCATTTAACGTGCTTGTTAATCAGCTCCGAGGACTGTCTTTGGATGTTGGTCTTAAAAGAGAATCAAATTAATGGTTTTGTCTAATATATTTACATATGAATTTAAATAAACAAAAGCGAGGAGCTCCAGCTCCGTTTAGTGAAGTAAGTTTGAAGTTAGCATCGCCTGAGAGTATTCTTGATTGGTCACATGGCGAGGTAACAAAACCCGAAACTATAAATTACAGAACACAACGCCCTGAAAAATACGGTTTATTCGATGAACGTATTTTTGGACCTGTTGAAGATTTCGAATGTTCTTGTAAAAAATATAGAGGCATCCGATACAAAGGTATTGTATGTGAAAAATGTGGAGTAGAAATCACTCGTGCAATTGTGAGACGTGAACGAATGGGACATATAGAATTGTGTGTACCAGTATCGCATATTTGGTTTTTACGTGGTGTACCCAGTCGAATAGCATTAATTCTAGGTCTCACAGCAATTTCCGTAGAAAAGGTTATTTATTTTGCTGGCTATATCGTTATAAAAGTATCTGAATCAGAACGGGTACGATTACTTAAAGAACTTGATACAGAATACAAAATAAAATTGTCTGAGTTAAACAACGAAGATGCGAAAATTGCACTCAAAGAGAGAATGACCGAAACAAAAAAAGAGATTGAGTCTATTAAACAAGGAACAATTCTTGATGAAACCAACTTCCATAAATTCTCTGTAAAATACTCCACATTGTTTGAAGCAAAAATTGGTGCGGAGTCTATTTACGAATTGTTTAAAAATATTAATCTTAAAGACCTTCGAGATAGACTGGAGCTTGCTCGAGAAACTGCTGGGGTTGCAGAGCGAACAAAGCTGGATAAGAGATTAAATCTAATACGCGGACTTATTCATTCAGAAGTGCGTCCCGAGTGGATGTTTTTGCAAAGAATTCCTGTTATTCCTCCAGCGTTGCGACCAATGGTTGCTCTTGAAGGAGGGCGACACGCATCATCAGATCTAAACGATCTATATCGGCGTGTAATCAATCGAAACAATCGTCTGAAAAAACTTATTGCAATCATGGCTCCAGATGTGATTTTGCGTAATGAAAAACGAATTATGCAAGAAGCCGTCGATGCACTTATTGACAATTCAATTAGGCATGGAAATACCGCATATTCTGCAATGAGTCAAGCACAACGTCGACCTCTTAAATCTCTATCAGATTATCTTAAGAGTAAGCAGGGTTATTTCCGACAAAACCTACTGGGGAAAAGAGTAGATTATTCTGGACGTTCGGTTATTATTATTGGTCCTGATTTGGAGCTAGATCAATGTGGCTTACCAAAACATATGGCACTGGAGCTCTTTAGACCATTTGTTATCTCACAACTTCTCAAAGAAGAACTCGCATACAACATTCGAGGCGCGGGACGTCTAATAGAGGACGGTGTTCCAGAAGTGTGGGCAATTCTAGAAGAGGTGATTGAGCATAAGCACGTACTTCTTAACCGAGCACCCACACTTCACCGGCAAGGTATTCAGGCATTTCGTCCTGTTTTGATTGAAGGTAATGCTATTCAAATTCACCCATTGGTGTGTAAGGCGTTTAATGCCGATTTTGATGGCGATCAGATGGCGGTGCATGTTCCTCTATCTGAAGAAGCACAAACAGAAGCCAGAGAAATTATTTCAGCAAACCACAATGTGCTAAAACCAGGATCTGGTGAACCCGTAGTATCTGAATCACTTATGGATATGGCTTTAGGTATTTTCTGGATGACAAAAGAAATGGAGGGTGTAAAAGGTGAAGGTAAATGGTTCGCGTCTCCAAATGATGCCATAAGCGCATATGATTATGATGTTGTTGATTTAAGAGCAAAAATAAAAGTACTTGCCACTGACACAGTAAAATACTCTCAGTTTGAAGAAAAAGTATTTGAAACCACCGTAGGCAGACTTCTGTTTAATTCGGTGCTACCAAGCGATCATGTATATATAAATTCTGTTGTGTCCCAACGTGATTTATTTGCAGTTGTATTAGATTTGATTGACGATAAAGGAATTAGCATAATACCTGACGTTGTAAATAAAATTAAAAAATTTGGATTCAAATACGCAACCGTGTCTGGAACAACGTGGGGAATTGATGAGGTGGTTATTCCTCCACAAAAACAGGAAATTATCGCCAAAGCCAGAGCAGAGGAACAGGAGATATTGAGTGCATTTGACAGCGGGCTTCTTGCACGAGAAGAGCGGCGTCGAATGATTATTGAAATTTGGCATCGAACTAAATCACACTTAGAAGAGATTATTCCTGAAGTCATGGATCATAATGGATCTGCTTATGACCTTTGGAAATCTGGAGCACGAGGAAGCATGAGACAAATCGCACAGATGGTTGGTATGAAGGGGCTTATTGTGAATACTCGTGGAGAAACTCTGGAGTTCCCCGTGGTATCTTCGATGAAGGAGGGAATGAGCCCAATAGAGTACTTTACAACCACTCACGGCTCTCGAAAAGGACTTGCCGACACCGCACTTCAAACTGCAAAGGCAGGTTATCTTACTCGTCGACTATTCGTTGTAGCGCAAGATGCAATTATCACCGAGAAAGACTGTAAAACAAAAAATAGCACTACCATTGGACGTCTGTCAGCATCTGGTATTGAAATTTCTTTTGCAAAGGCTCTTAAAGGACGTGTTATTGCAGCGAATATCGTAGACAAAAACGACAATGTGCTTTTCAAGAAAGGATTACTTCTTTCTCGTAAAGACGCAATCGCAGTAGATGAATCTACTTGTGAATCTGTTGAGGTGCGTTCGCCTATGACGTGTGCGACACTTCGCGGAGTGTGCCAGAAGTGTTACGGTGTCGACTTAACTACAAATAATTTAGTGGATATAGGAGAGGCGGTAGGGACTATTGCAGCACAAGCTATTGGTGAGCCTGGAACACAGTTGACCATGAACACAAAACACGCTGGTGGTACAGCATCAGCAGGAGGAGACGTAACTCAAGGACTTCCTCGAGTAGAAGAAGTGTTTGAAAAACGGTTGCCTAAAATCCCGTGTATTATTTCTAAAACAGCAGGATTTGTGACTGAAATTAGAATCGACGGCAAAGATAAGGTGATTGTAGTTGCTGTAGACAAAAGCTCCGAATTTGCACCAAAGAAATCTGATGTAATTGAGTATACAGTTGACCGTAGACGCAGCGTAAATATCTCTAAAGGAGATAATGTTATCGGCGGACAGATATTAACTGATGGTTCGGCATATTTGCCAGACTTATTCAAGTACGGAACAAAGGAACAGACACAGGATTATATTATTTCTGAAGTAAACAAAATTTACGAATTACAAGGGGTGCTGATTTCAAGAAAGCATATTGAATTGATTGTCAAGCAGATGATGTCGCGAGTTAAGATTACTGACTCTGCGGATAGCCACTTTACTCCAGGTGAAGTGGTGGAGGAATGGATTTTTGCACAAGAAAATACAAAGATTAAAGAAATGGGCAAAACTCCAGCAAAAGCAGATAAGCTTATCATGGGAATTACTGAAAGCTCTCTGTCACGTAAATCATTCCTTTCAGCAGCGTCATTCCAGAACACAACCAGAATTCTTATCAATTCAGCAGTGAAGGGCTCAACAGATAATCTTGCAGGATTAATGGAGAATGTGATTATTGGCAAACTTATTCCAGCAGGATCGGGATATGAAGGGTCCCAAAAGCACGCAATGATATCCGAAGTATCCAAATCTCTAGAAAAGAACTAATCCCACCTCAAGAGCTTAGCGACGTTGTATCCAACCCCAAAAACCCCTATCATACGATTAATCGTACGATAGGGGTTTTGGAATGTTAGGAGCGGTATTACTTTTGGTCGAATAATGACTTCCATCGACCCCTCCCTTGAGGGGGCATTCCCGCCTGTAGAACTATCTCGAGGGTTTTCCAGAATTTATTGTAATCTGTTTTGTTTTTTGTAAGTAATTTTTCTATGTGAGCATATTTTCCGATTTGATAATTAAGTTTGATACGCTCAGTAGTTGAAGGACTCATGTAGAGTAATTGAGATATTCGATAAGAAGAGTTTCCTTCCAAGCACATTACAATTGCTGCGAGCCGTTTGGCAAGCATGATTTTTTCTTCACGACCCAATAGGTCGTCAAAGAAACCAAGAGCTGTTGTATTATCGAGCTTGGAACTGATATTGCTAAATTGTCTAAATAATCGCGATAAATGATCGGGTCTAAGTTGATGTTTTGATATGTGAGTCATTCCCTTATCATACGATTAATCGTATGATAAGGGAATGTTGTTGTTATGGACAACATAAAAGTTTATTCAAAACCCTCTTGCCTTTAGGAGTTTTGGTATACTATTGGACAGTTTGTAAATTGAATAAAGAGTTGTATAAATATCTCTTTTGAGTGTGTGACTTTTTCTGATAAACTAGTGGTACTTATTCGTATTATCTTTGTATTTTATGTCAGAACATGTTGCATTATATAGAAAGTATCGCCCGACATCTTTTAGTGATGTTCGTGGTCAAGATCATATTGTAAAAGTACTTAAAGGTGCTATTGAGAAAAAAACAATTCCCCACGCCATGTTATTTTCAGGCACTCGCGGAACAGGGAAGACGACACTTGCGCGTATTTTTGCAAAAGAAATAGGTGTGTCGGATATCGATCTATATGAGATTGATGCAGCCAGCAATCGTGGTATTGATGATATTCGTGCGCTACGTGAAGCTGTGCATACTCTCCCATACGAATCAGAAAAGAAAGTATACATTATTGATGAGGTACACATGCTGACAAAAGAAGCTTTTAACGCACTTTTAAAAACACTTGAAGAACCTCCGTCGCACGTTATTTTTATTCTTGCTACCACTGAAGAAGAAAAGTTGCTAGATACTATTTTGTCTCGTTGTCAGGTGTTTAGTATGCGTAGTCCTGGGCGTCAAGTGCTATCTGAAATAGTAATTGATATTGCAAAAAAAGAAGGTTTTGCTTTAGATGCGGCATCGGCAGATTTGATTGCTATTGCTGCTGATGGATCGTTTCGAGATGCTTTAGGTGTCACTCAAAAAGTAATTATGGCATCTGGAGACGTCATAGGAGATATGGATGAGGTGGCAGAAATTATAGGAGCTCCAAAAAGCTCAATCTTGTCTGATGTGATAAATGGATTACATGAGAAAAATGCAGAAAAAGTGTTGATAGCTATTGGCGGTATTGTAGAAGGTAATGGTGATATGAAAATTTTCACAAAACTTCTACTTGAACGCATTCGTGCAATTATTCTTCTGCGAAATATGCCAACACAAGCAGAGAAAATACTTAATCAATTTAGTGAAGAAGACCGTGCTCAAATAACGATAATTTCAAAAACATCTCCTGCATCAATAAATTCACATGTTTTAATTCAGATACTTAATGCCTCACAAAATATCGACAAAACAAATTTATCCCATTTACCATTGGAAATGGCAGTAATTAATATTTGCAACAAGGAATGATATGGCAATAAAACATATTTATTTTATACGGCATGGACAGACAGAAAAAAATATAAAACGTGTTCATCAACATTATGATAATCCTCTATCTAAAATAGGAAAAGACCAGTCAGTCATTATGTCAAAATTTATCAAAAAATTTGGTTTTGATACATTAATTACAAGTCCATTCGTACGAGCAAGACAGACAGCAAGAATAATAAGCGAAGCGACAGGATTGCCTTATACTATAGATGTATCCGTGCATGAAACTGTTCGTCCTTTGTATTTATACGGAAAATCTCATTTTTCTTTTTACACATTACGATACATAGTGAATTTATTTTTACATAGAATAGATTATTATTGGGATGATGACGGGGCAGAGAATATGTTTACCGTCCGCAATAGGATACACGATGTTAAAAACATGATTACACAAACAAAAGAAAAAACGATTGCAATTGTTTCACATGCTTTTTTTATTAGCTTATTCGTGCATATTGTGTGCTTAGAAAAAAGAATGTCAGTTTTTAAGTTTGTTCACATGCTTATTTTTGTCAAAAAGATGCCGAATACAGGTATTGTTTACATGCAATATAATAGCGAAGCCCCTAAAGGCATATGCCAATGGCAATATATTGAATTAATCACCCCAGAACAGTTTGTGAATAAAGAATCTCAGAACCACTCCAAAAAATAGAGGCACCTGACCTTAGACTTGTTACCAAATAATTTTTTTGCCAAAATTTCCAAATTTTGGCTACAAATTCCAAAAAATTCGTTGAAATATCCAGATATTCTGCCTCATTTTTTGAAATTTTCGCACAAAATTATAAAATTTTCATCAAAATCTTATTTGGTAACAAGTCTCTTTATTCAAAGCTACACTCCATCAGCTTGCTGCGGGGATAAACCAAAGGAAAGTTTGAAAACCTTGGTTTTCAAATAAATATAGGGAGGAGCACAGAAAGATACCCCGCCGAATGAACGTAGCGATAGCGCAGTGAAAGAGGGGAATGCTTGCATCGGGGAGTTTCATTCTACCAGTGGACTGATCGTTTTCATCCACTATTAACTAGGCTATGTACTGTAGCTAATATTGTAAATGTGATGTAGAGTAGTTTAGAAATGAAAGAGATTAGAAATTTTAGTATCATTGCACATATTGATCATGGTAAGTCTACGCTGTCTGACAGGATGCTGGAAGCAACTAGCACTGTAGAAGAGCGTAAAATGCAAAATCAAGTTCTTGACTCTATGGATCTTGAACGTGAGCGGGGGATTACTATTAAAATGCAACCAGTGCGAATGGAATACAGTCGCAATGACGTTGATTATATATTGAATTTAATAGACACTCCTGGACATATTGATTTTTCATACGAGGTGTCGCGAGCGTTAAACGCTGTTGAGGGTGTGTTATTGTTGGTTGATAGCACGCAGGGGGTGCAGGCACAGACGCTCAGCGTTCTTCAAATGGCACAAGAATTGAACCTTACTATAGTTCCGGTTCTTACGAAAGTAGACGTTGCACATTCGCGTATTTTAGAAGTGTCTGAAGAGATGGTAAATCTTCTGGGTTGCAGTGATAGTGATATTTTACTTTCATCAGGAAAAACAGGGGCGGGCGTGCCCGAGCTTTTGAGTGCAATCTGCGATCTCATTCCCGCTCCACGTATGTCCGAAGTTGATGAATACAGAGGACTTATTTTTGATTTTCAGTACGACAATCATAGAGGAATTATTGTGTATCAAAGAGTATTTGACGGCATGGTAAAAAAAGGCGACAAGCTTAAGTTTGCAATTGGCGGCACGACGTTTCAAGCATTAGAGGTGGGAGTTCTTTCTCCTGAAGAAGTGCCTGCAAATAATCTACAATCTGGTGAAATTGGTTATATTGTAACTGGCATTAAGGAGCCTGGAGTTGCGATGGTGGGGGACACACTGATGCTGGAGAAAAGCAACCTTGATTCATTGTCTGGATACAAAAAAGCAAATCCTGTAGTTTGGGCGTCTGTATTTCCAGAGAGTCAAGACGATTTCACTGTGTTGCGACAGGCGTTGGATAGACTAAAATTGTCCGATTCTTCGCTATCATATGAAGAAGAATCCTCAGGAGTTCTTGGAAGAGGGTTTCGTTGTGGTTTTTTAGGAATGCTTCATATGGAAATTATCACCGAACGATTAAGGCGAGAATTTAATATGGAATTAGTGGTTACATCACCTTCTATTTCATACGAGATTATATATGATGACGGGAAAACAGCCGATATATATGCAGCAACCCGTTTTCCAGACCATGGCGAAAAAGTAAAGGTGCGTGAACCTTGGGTGTTGGGGCAAATTATTTTACCAGGAGAATATATTGGGAATATTATGACACTATTGTATGAGCACGAAGGTTCAGTTATTGACACTGAGCTTTTTGGTGACGGCAGAACTCTGCTGGTGATTGAGATGCCATTGCGAGAGCTTATGCGTGGTTTTTTTGATAAATTGAAAAATGCTAGCAGTGGGTACGCTTCTCTTTCTTACGAAATTGCTGAAATGAGAGACGCTTCTGTGACCCGACTGGACGTGCTTGTCGCGGAAGAAATAGTCCCCGCATTTTCACGCGTGATTGGATTGGCACGAGCAGAGATAGAAGCAAAATCAGTAACTCAAAAACTTTACCAGACAATGCCTCAACAACAGTTTCCAATAAAAATTCAAGCCCGCGTACTTGGTAAAATCATTGCTACAAAAAAGATTTCAGCAGTACGAAAAGATGTCACAGCAGGGTTGTACGGAGGAGACGTGTCCAGAAAGAATAAGCTCCTAGACAAACAAAAAAAAGGAAAGAAAAAGGCTCTAGCAAGAGGATTGGGTAATGTCCATATACCACCTGATGTATTTATGAAAATGATAAAATCAGAGGATTAGATAGATACCATACAAAGCAAGCACCATTCTTTTGAATTGCAGTCTTCGCCAACGAAGCTGTGAGAAAGTGTCTAAACACTTTCGCAAGTGGTTGTC